>PUKW01000351.1 GCA_003550665.1 Paracoccaceae bacterium
AATTGGTGAGCACCATGAAGCTCGGCCCGACCTCGCGCGTGACCTTCACGCGCAGCAGGATCGCGAGCGCCGTCGGCACCACCCCGAGATAGACCAGCCAGAGCGTCGGCGACAGCGCGGCGGCCCCCGGCATGCCCTCGAAGACGAGCGCGACTGGTACCATCCCCAGCGCCGCCAGCAGGAGCGACACCGCCGAAAGCACCACCACATCCGCCGGCGGACAGAGCCGCGTGACGATGCCGCCCACCGCGAAGCTCGCGGCCCCGGCGATACAGGCGAGCCGGCCCAGCCCCTCGAGCTCGGCGCCCGCGCTGCGTAGCACGCCAGGTCCGAGCAGCACCATGACACCGGCGAAGCCCAGTGCGAAGCCCGCGGCCTTGCCGGGCGTCATCCGCTCGCCGGGCACCAGGAAATGTGCGAGCGGCAGCACGAAGAGCGGAACCGTCGCCATCGATACCCCCGCAAAGCCCGAGGCGACATGCTGCTGCCCCCAGGCCACGAGCCCGTAGGGCAGCGCGGTCGAAAACACCGCCATCCCCACAAGGTGCAGCCAGACCCGCCTTTCGACCGGCCCGCGCCATCCCGGCGGGCGCAAGCGCAACATCAGCATCACCGGCAGCAGCGCCGCCGCCGCGAGCGCGCAGCGCCCCGCCGCGACCGTGAGCGGCCGGTACCCCTCGAGCGCGAGCGCGATCGCCGGGAAGGTCGCCGCCCAGACGATACCGAGCAGCACGATGATCGCCCAGTGCCGCGGCTGCACTGCCGCGGCCCCCGCTACCGCACCTGCCTTCGCTCGGTCCATAAAGCTCTCCCCGCGGGCGCGGCTGCGCCGGTGCTGTCTTTTTGGCCCGACCGGCCGGCAACGGCAAGGCGGCGCTGCGACCCCGCCCAGGCCGGCCATTTCGATATTTGCAAAGGCATGGATGCCGGTCTAGCATTCCGCCCGGCGCTGCATTGCGCATTTCAAGCAATTGATTGACGGGAGGATGGACATGATGCGCACGCAAAGCCTTCTGGACCAACTCGGCACCAGGCTGGCCAGCGGCGCGGTCGAGGTGGTGGATCTGTCGGGCACGCTCGGCCCCGACACGCCGATCCTGCAATTGCCCCCCGATTTCGCCAGGAACACGCCGCGCGTCGAGATCCACAGGATCTCGGAATATGACGAGGACGGCCCGTTCTTCGCCTGGAACTGGATGGTGCTCGGCGAGCATACCGGCACCCATTTCGACGCCCCGCATCACTGGATCAGCGGCAAGGACCACGCCGACGGCTATACCGACAGGATCGCGCCGCGCAATTTCGTCGCCCCGCTCAAGGTGATCGACTGCTCGAAGGAGGCCGCCGCCGATCCCGATTTCCTGCTCACCGCCGATGCCGTGAAGGCGTGGGAGGCCGAGCATGGCGAGATCGAGCCGGGCGACTGGGTCGTGATGCGCACCGACTGGTACAAGCGTGCCCATGACGAGGCGCTGTTTCTCAATGCCGACGAGAATGGCCCGCATTCGCCGGGACCGACCGCGGACTGCATCGAATATCTCGTCGGCAAGGGCATCACCGGCTGGGGCAGCGAATGCATCGGTACGGATGCCGGCGCGGCCGGGGGAATGGATCCGCCCTTCCCGGCGCATTATCTGCTGCACCAGGCGAACCGATACGGGCTGGCGAGCCTGGCCAATCTCGACAGGGTGCCGGCGACCGGGGCGATCCTCATCGCAGCGCCGCTGAAGATCCGCAACGGCACCGGCAGCCCGATCCGAGCGCTCGCGCTGGTCGAGCGGGGCTGAGCGCGCCGCGTGGTGGCGCGCGAAGCGGACCTGCGCCGCGGCGCTGTCGGCGCGGGTCCGCGGCGCAATTTCGAAAGGTATTGTTGAATGCAGTATAGTGACGACACCCACCGCGCGCCGCCGATGCCGCCGCTCGACGAGATCGGTCTCGACAACTTCGCGCCCTATCTGATGAACCGGATCATGGGCCGCTACAACGCCAGCCTGCGCGCGGAGCTCGCCGCACTCGGTCTGAGCACCCCCAAGATGCGCGCGCTCGCGGTCCTTGCCGTCGTCGACGGCATCCAGATCGGCCAGCTCGCCGTCTATGCCGTGGTCGAGCAGTCCACGCTCAGCCGCGCGCTCGATGCGCTCTGCGCCGAGGGGATGATCCGGCGCGAGTCCGACCCGGAGGACAGCCGCGCCACGCGGATCTTCCTGACCGAACAGGGCCGCGCGGCCTTCGATGCGCTCTGGCCCACGATGGCGGAGAGCTACGAGCAGATGTTTCGCGGCATCCCCGAGGACGAACACGCCGCCTTCGTCGCGACCCTGCAGAAGATCCTCGTCAATGTGCGCAAGCATGAATTCTGAGCATGGCGCGCCGCGATTTGTATGCAAATGGAAATTTTCCTTGACCCGCGCGGCCGGATGACTTCCTGTTTTTCATGAACTCGCATGGGTTTGGTGTGCAGTGATGCCGCGCGCCGCAATGACGGGAGACAGTCAGTGGCGGAACGGTCCTTCGCGAAGGAAGTCGAGAAGCTGCGCCTCGGCGCGGGCGAAGCCTTCGAGGGCGAGGGCATCCTCGCCATCACCAAGGCGCTGCTGGAGTCCGGCGTGGGCTATGTCGGGGGCTACCAGGGCGCACCGATCAGCCATCTGATGGATGTTCTCGCCGATGCGGAGGGGATTCTCTCCGAGCTCGGCGTGCGCTTCGAGGCCAACGCCTCCGAGGCCGCCGCCGCGGCGATGCTCGCGGCCTCGGTGCATTACCCGATCCGCGGCGCGGTGACTTTCAAGGGCCCCGTGGGCGTCAATGTCGCCTCGGATGCGCTCGCCAATCTCGCCTCCTCGGGGGTCAATGGCGGCGCGCTCATCATCGTGGGCGAGGATTACGGCGAGGGCTCCTCGATCATGCAGGAGCGCAGCCACGCCTTCGCGATGAAATCGCAGTTCTGGCTGCTCGACCCGAAGCCCAACCTGCCCGCGATCGTCAAGGCCGTCGAGGACGGGTTCGAACTGTCGGAGGCCACCAACACGCCGGTGATGCTGATGGTGCGTATCCGCTCCTGCCATGTCACCGGCCGCTTCACCGCCCGCGACAACCGCCGCCCGCCGCTGACGGTGCGCGAGGCGCTGTCGGCGCCGCGGCGCGATTTCTCGCGCGTGGTGCTGCCGCCGATGTCCTATACGCATGAGCAGGACAAGGTGACCCGGCGCTGGCCCGACGCGCAGCGCCATATCCGCGCGCACGGGCTCAACGAATTCCATGGCCCCGCCGAGGCGCCGGTGGGGCTCGTCGTGCAGGGGGGGATGTATAACGGCGTGATCCGCGCGCTGCAGCGGCTCGGCCTCGCCGATATTCACGGCAACACCGAGGTCCCGCTTTACGTGCTCGGCGTGACCTACCCGCTCGTCCATGAAGAGTTTCTCGCGTTCTGCGAGGGCAAGGAGTCGGTGCTCGTCGTCGAGGAGGGTCAGCCCGAATTCATCGAGCAGCAGCTCGCCACCATGCTCTACCGGGCCGGCCATTCCACCCGGCTTTACGGCAAGGGCATGCTGCCCATGGCCGGGGAGTATACCGGGCAGGTGATGCTCGACGGGGTGGAGGCATTTCTTCGCGAGGCGGCGCCGCAATACCTGCCCGCCGCGCGGCGTGCGCCCAACCGCGAGGACGAACCGCTCCCGGTGCCGGATCTGTCATCGGTGGTGCCTGGGCGGCCGCCGGGGTTCTGCACGGGCTGCCCGGAGCGGCCGATCTTCGCCGCGCTCAAGCTCATCGAGGACGAGCTCGGCCAGCACCAGATCTCGGGCGATATCGGCTGTCATCTCTTCGGCTCGCTGCCGCCCTTCGAGATCGGCGGGCAGACGATGGGCTACGGGCTCGGCCCGGCCTCGAACGCCGCCTTCGATGGCGGCGGCGAGAAGCGCGCGATCTCGCTTCTGGGCGATGGCGGCTTCTGGCATAACGGGCTGTCCTCGTCGATCACCAATGCGGTGTTCAACAATTCCGACACCGTTACCGTGATCATCGACAACTATTACTCCGCCGCCACCGGCGGGCAGGATGTGCCCTCCTCGCGCGCCGACAACCCCTCGAAATCCACCGGCCACCCGATCTCGGATGCGCTGCGCGGCGTGGGTGTCAAATGGGTGCGCCAGATCGACAATACCTATGATGTGGGGCGCATGCGCGAGACGCTGCGCGAGGCGCTGACCACCGATCACGCGGGACCGAAGGTGATCGTGGCCTCCTCGGAGTGCATGCTCAACCGCCAGCGCCGCGAGAAACCGCTCAAGGCGCAGGCGATCCGCGAGGGCCGGCGCGTCGAGCGGCCGAAATTCGGCGTGGACGAGGATGTCTGCACCGGCGATCACGCCTGCATGCGGCTGTCGGGTTGCCCGTCGCTGTCGGTGCGCCACACGGGCGATCCGTTGCGCGACGATCCGGTGGCCAGCATCGACCAGTCCTGCGTCGGCTGCGGCAATTGCGGCGAGGTCGCCGAGGCGGCGGTGCTGTGCCCGTCCTTCTACCGTGCGGATGTGGTCTCCAATCCGGGCCGGGTCGAGCGCGCCGCGGCGCGGCTGCGCGGGCGCGTGATCGGCTGGCTGCAGGCGCGCCGGCGCGCCAGGCGGCTCGATTTCGCGGAGATGAGCTGATGAACGAGCAAACGACAGGTTTCGCGGCACGGCCGCGAGATGCGCGGGTGGATGCGATCATCAAGGTCGCGGTCATGGCCGTGGGCGGTCAGGGCGGCGGAGTGCTCACCGGCTGGATCGAGGATGCGGCGCGCCGGAACGGATATGCGGTGCAGGCGACCTCCGTCGCCGGCGTCGCCCAGCGCACCGGCGCGACCATCTACTATATCGAAATGGCCCCGCAGTCGGACGGCCCCGATCCGGTCTTTTCGCTGATGCCGGCGGCGGGGGATGTGGACATCCTCGTCGCCGCCGAGATGATGGAGGCCGGGCGCGGCATCATGCGCGGCTTCGTGACCCCGGACCGCACCACGCTCATCGCCTCCAGCCACCGCGCGCTCGCCGTGTCGGAAAAGACGGTGCCGGGAGACGGCATCGCAAATGCCGAAGACGTGCGCTCGGCCGCGGAAACCGCCGCTGCGCGCTGCATCATCTTCGACATGGAGCGCATGGCCGTCCAGGCCGGGTCGGTCATCTCGGCAAGCCTGTTCGGCGCGCTCGCGGGCTCGGGGGCGCTGCCCTTCGCGCGCGAGAACTTCGAGGAGTCGATCCGCGCCTCGGGCCGGGGTGTCGAGGCGAGCCTGCGCGCCTTCGCGCAGGCCTTCGATGCCGCCGCGGGCGCAGCGCCGGCCGAGAAAACCACCCCGGCCGCCGCCGCCACGCCCCGCCCGGCCGGACCCGACGCGCTGCTGCACGAGTGGGAGCAGCTCGCCGCCGAGGTCGCCGCGATGCCGGAGCCGGTGCGCGCCTATGCCGCAGCCGGGCTGCGCAAGGTCGTCGATTTCCAGGATCTCGCCTATGGGCGCGCCTATCTCGACCGCCTCAATGCGGTGCTTGCCGAGGACGACGCGGCCCGCGATCATGCCCTCGGCGCGGCGGCGGCGAAATACATCGCCAACGCGATGGCCTATGACGACGTGATCCGCGTCGCCGACCTCAAGACCCGCGGCAGCCGCTTCGCGCGGGTGCGCGGCGAGGTCGGCGTGGCAGAGGACCAGGTCCTGCGGCTGACGGAGTTCATGCATCCGCGCGGCGAGGAGATCTGCGGCCTGCTGCCCGCCGGCCTCGGGGCGCGCATCGAGTCGAGCCCGCGCGCCATGCGGCTCATGGACCGGCTCTTCAATCGGGGACGGCGGCTGCGCACGGACGGGCTGTGGGCCTTCATGCAGCTCTATGTCGTCGGCGGGCTGCGGGGCTGGCGCCGGCGCACACTGCGCCACCGGGTCGAGACGGAGCATCTTGAGGGCTGGCTGCGCACGGCGATGGCGTATCGCGCGCAGGATTACGACCTCGCGGTGGAGGTCCTGCGCTGCCGCCGGCTCATCAAGGGCTATTCCGACACCCATGCGCGCGGGCTGTCGAAATACGACCGGGTGCTGGAGGGTATCGCGCTGGTCGCGGCGCGCGAGGACGGCGCCGACTGGGCGCGCCGCCTGCGCGAGGCGGCGCTGCAGGACCCGCAGGGGGAGGCGCTCGACGGCGCGCTCGCCACCATCCGCTCCTTCGCGAGCGCGCCGCCCCCGCGCGGTTGAGGCGCCGCGGGCCAGGCTGTCGCGGCTTCGCGGCCGCCCTCGCCGGCGCCGATACCCCCCAGTGCGCCCGGAGAGCCGACGGCGCGCGGGGCGGGCTGGACGGGCCGCTGCCGCCGCGCTAGCATTCGATGTGTTACCGAGGGAGACCGCGATGGCTTTGCCGATTGTCCCGATTGCCGGCTGGGCGCTGAGCTACGGCGCGGTCGCGCTGGCGGCCTATGCGCTGGCGCGCGAGGTGCAGCCCGGCCGCCGCGATCAGCGGGCCGAGGACGCGCTGGACGCGCTCGCCGACGGGTTGAGCGCGTACACGGCGCGCGAGGGCGGTCAGGCCAACGCGACCGGGCGGTTCCGGCGCGTGCTGCGCATCGGCCATGATGGTCCCGGCCTCGAGATCGACTTGGCGGTTCTCGGACGTATCCGCATGCGGCGCGTGTGACTGCGCCGCAACACACACCCCGCGCTTGCGACAACATGCAGCCCCATTGGCGTCTGGACGCGGCTATTTTTCGCCGCTAAACATCCGCGATACGGCCCGCTCTCGTGGCGGGGGCGCGGCAGTGCGGCCGCTCAGGATGCAGCTTTGAAGGGAGTTTACTCGTGTCCCAGGCAGAAGACGACGCAGGCTCGCGCAGGGATTTCCTGTACTACGCCACGGCCGGGGCGGGCACCGTCGCGGTCGGTGCCGCGATCTGGCCGCTGGTCAACCAGATGAATCCCTCCGCCGATGTCGAGGCGCTCTCGCAGATCTTCGTCGATATCAGCGACGTGGAGGAGGGCAGCCAGCTCACCGTCAACTTCCTCGGCAAGCCGGTCTTCATCCGCCGCCGCACCTCCGACGAGATCGAGGAGGCGCGCGCGGTCTCGCTCGACGACCTCGTGGACACGGATTCGCGCAACGCCAACCAGCCCGGCACCGATGCCGCCGACGAGAATCGCAGCCTCGACGAGGACGGCACCTGGCTGGTTATGGAGGGCGTGTGCACGCATCTGGGCTGCGTGCCGCTCGGTGACGGCGCGGGCGACTACAATGCCTGGTTCTGCCCCTGCCACGGCTCGCATTACGACAGCTCCGGGCGGATTCGCCGCGGCCCCGCGCCCGAAAACCTGCCCATTCCGGTGGCGGAGTTCATCGACGACAATACCATTCAGCTCGGCTAAGGGAGAGGGCGATGTCCGGAATTCCGCACGATCACTACGAGCCGTCCTCGCGTGGCGAGAAATGGCTCCATCAGCGCCTGCCGATTGTCGGGCTGCTCTATGACACGATCATGATCCCGACCCCGAAGAACCTCAACTGGATGTGGATCTGGGGCGTCGTTCTGGTGTTCTGCCTCGTGCTGCAGATCGTCACCGGGATCGTTCTGGCGATGCACTACACGCCGCATGTCGACCAGGCCTTCGCCTCGGTCGAGCACATCATGCGCAACGTGAATGGCGGCCACATGATGCGCTACATCCACCAGAACGGCGCGATGCTGTTCTTCGCGGCGGTGTACCTGCACATGTTCCGCAGCATGTATTACGGCTCCTACAAGACCCCGCGCGAGGTCACCTGGATCATCGGCATCCTGATCTACCTGCTGATGATGGCCACCGCCTTCATGGGCTACGTTCTGCCCTGGGGTCAGATGTCGTTCTGGGGCGCCACGGTGATCACCGGGCTGTTCGGCGCCATTCCCGGCATTGGCGAGGGGCTGCAGATGTGGATACTCGGCGGCCCGGCCGTCGACAATGCCGCGCTCAACCGCTTCTTCTCGCTGCATTACCTGCTGCCCTTCATCATCCTCGGGCTGGTGATCGTGCATATCTGGGCGTTCCACACCACCGGCAACAATAACCCCACCGGGGTCGAAGTGCGCCGCGAGTCGCGCCAGGAGGCGGAGAAGGACACGCTGCCCTTCTGGCCCTATTTCGTGATCAAGGATCTCTTCGCGCTCGTCGTGGTGATCTTGGTCTTCTGGCTCATCGTGGGCTTCATGCCCAACTATCTCGGTCACCCCGAAAACTATCAGGAGGCCGACCCGCTGGTCACGCCAGCGCATATCGTGCCGGAATGGTATTTCCTGCCCTTCTACGCGATCCTGCGCGCCTTCACCTCGGATGTGCCGATCGTGATCTTCGCCAACTGGATCAGCTTCGGTCTGATCGACGCGACCTTCTTCGGCGTGCTCGCGATGTTCGGCTCGATCTTCGTGTGGGCGCTGATGCCCTGGCTTGATACCTCCTCGGTGCGGTCGGGGCGCTACCGGCCGTGGTTCAAGATCTTCTTCTGGGTCTTTATCGTCAATTTCGTCATCCTCACCTGGGTGGGGGCGATGCCGGCCGAGGGGATCTACACCACGATCGCGCTCCTGGGCACGACCTACTGGTTCGTCTACTTCCTGATCATCCTGCCGCTGCTGGGCATCTTCGAGACGCCGCAGACGCCGCCGGAGACAATCGAGGAGGATTTCGTCGCCCATGTGAACGCCTCCGGCAAGAGCGACGACGGCAAGGGGCCCAAGCCCGAGCCCGTCCCGGCCGAGTGAGAGAAAGGAAAAGACCGATGTTGAAGAAACTCGCCCTCTCCACGGCCCTCGCGCTCTCGGTCGCCGCGCCGGGCCACGCCGCCGGCGTCAGCGGGGAAGTCATCAATTTCGACTTTTCCTGGCAGGGCCCGTTCGGCAGCTACGACCGCCAGCAGCTCCAGCGCGGCCTGCAGGTTTATACCGAGGCCTGCGCCGCCTGCCACGGCCTGCGCTACGTGCCGATTCGGACGCTGTCGGACCCGAACGGGCCCGAGTTGCCCGAGGATCAGGTGCGCGAATATGCGAGCCAGTTCCAGGTCCGCGACGAAGAGACCGGCGACATGCGCGACGCCGAGCCTAACGATCACTTCCCGCGCTCCCAGCTCGAGGAGGCGCCGGATCTGAGCCTGATGGCGAAGGCGCGCGCGGGGTTCTCGGGGCCCTACGGGCTCGGCATCAACCAGTTCCTCTACGGAACCGGCGGGCCGGAATACATCGCCTCGCTGCTCGTGAGCTACACCGGCGAAAGCGACACGCAGGCGGGCGTGACGCTCTACGAGAACGAGGCGTATGGCGGCTATCTCAACATGGCCGAACCGCTCTCGGACGGCATGCTCGACTATGCCGACGGCACCGAGGCCACCAAGGAGCAGATGGCGCAGGACGTCGCGGCCTTCCTGATGTGGACCGCCGAGCCGAAGATGATGGAGCGCAAGCAGGCGGGCTTTACCGGCGCGATCTTCCTGACGATCCTCGCGGTTCTGCTCTACCTGACCAACAAGCGCCTCTGGGGGCCGGTCAAGAGCCGCGCCAAGAAGGACTGAGCCGCATCGCGTGCCGGCCGGCGAGCGCGCCCCCTCGGGGGCGCGTTTTTTGTTCAGCCGAGATAGGCGCGCAGCGGCGGGGGCGGATCGGCGAGCAGCGCCTCGGTCGGCGCGGGCGCGTCGGCGCGCCCTTCGGCCACGAGGATCGCGACCCCGCCGAGCGCGCGCACGTCGCGCGGATCGTGGCTGACCATCATGAGTGTGAGGCCGGCCTCGGCGACGATCTCGCGCACGAGATCGAGCATTTCGGCGCGCAGCGCCGGGCCGAGCGCCGCGAACGGTTCATCGAGCAGCAGGAGCTGCCGCCCGCGCAGCAGCACCCGCGCGAGCGCCACGCGGCTCTGCTGGCCGCCCGACAGCGCCGCCGGGCGCCGCGCCCCGAGATCCCCGAGCCCTACACGATCGAGCGCACGCGCCACCGCCGCGTGCTGATCGCGCGACAGCCGCAGATCCGGGCGCAGGCCGAGCCCGACATTCTCCGCCGCCGTCAGATGCGGGAAGAGATTGTTGTCCTGAAACAGGATCGACAGGGGCCGCGCGTCGGGCGGCAGATCGGTGATGTCCGCCCCGCGCCACAGCACGCGCCCCGATTGCGGCGCGAAGAACCCAGCGATCACCGACAGGAGCGTCGACTTGCCACCCCCCGACGGCCCGATCACCCCGGCGCGCGCGCCCTCGGGCAGGGTGAAATCCGCCTCGAGCCGGAAATCACCCTGCGTGATCAGGAAATTCTCAAGAACGAGCGTCACCGTGACCTCCCCGATCGAACGCCCAGAACAATGCGAGGCTCAGCCCCAGCAGGAGCAGCGCCGCCCCGGCCGCATCGCCCATCCGGTAGGCGCCCATGAGCCGGTAAAGCTGCAACGGCAGCGTGGCCGCGTCGCCCCCGGCAAACAGCACGATCACGCCGAGATCTCCCATCGACAGCGCCGCCGCAAGCCCCGCCGAAAAGCCGAGCGGATGCCGCAGCCGCGGCAGCAGCACGAGCCGCAGCCGCGCCCGCCCCGCGATACCGAGGCTGTCGGCGAGCCGGCCATGCTCCGCCTCGGCCCGGCGCAGCGCCGGCAGGAGCGCGCGCAGCGCGAAGGGCAGCGCCATCACCGCATTGGCCAGCGCCGTGACCGGCAGGGCGAGCGCGGCCGGGTCCGCGAACGGAAAGATCAGGATGAACAGCCCCGTCCCGATCACCAGCGGCGAGGCCGCGAGCGCGACCATCCCGAGCGCCTCGAGCCCAGCCGCGCGCCGCGCGCGCCCCGCGCCCTCGGCCCCGACCACCGCGAGACCCAGCCCGAGCGCCATTACGATCACCAGCGCCGTCGCCCCGAGCGCCACCAGCAGCGACCGCCCCGCCGCGAGCCACACCGAGCCCGGCAATCCCACAAGCCCCGGCAGTCCGTTCACCACGATCATCGCCAGCGGTGTGAGCAGAAACAGCGCGGCCGCGCCGATCAGCACCGCATCGAGCCAAGCCAGCCCGCGCCCGCGCAGATCCCACCGCTCCACCGGCCGGTCCAGCCCGCCCCCCATCGCCGCCGGCACCGCCACCCGATACACGACGAGCGCCGCCACCGCACAAAGCGTGAACTGCACCAGCGCCAGCATCGCGGCGCGGCCCAGATCGAAATCGAAGCGGAAGGCCTGGTAGATGGCAAGCTCGACCGTCGTTGCGCGCGGCCCACCGCCCAGCGTCAGCGCAACGGCGAAACTCGTCAGGCAGATCAGGAAGATCACCAGCAGCGCCCCGGGCACCACCTCGCGCAGCATCGGCCACTCGATAAAGCGAAACACGTCGCGCGGGCCGAAGCCGAGTGCGGCGGCGAGGCGGAACCGCTCCGCCGGCACGGCAAGCCAGCCCTGCAGCAAAAGCCGCGTTGCAAGCGGAAGGTTGAAGAAGACATGCGCCAGCACGACACCGTGAAGCCCGTAGATGCGCACCGGCTCCATCCCGATCCAGCCGAGCCCCACGCTCAGGATGCCGCTGCGCCCGAACACCGCCAGAAGTCCCAGCACCGCGACGATGGTGGGCAGGATGAACGGCGCGCCGAGCAGCGTTATCAAGAGCCCGCGCCCGGCAAAGCGCCGCCGTGCCAGCGCGCGCGCCACCGGCACCGCCAGCGCCACCGAAAGCACCGCCGAGAGCGACGCCTGGGTGAGCGTGAAGCGCAGCGCCGCCCAGTCGGCCGGGCCGAACCGCGCCGCTCCTTCGGCCCGCCACGCCACCGCCGCGAGCGAGCCGAACACCACGACGACGAGCAGCGCCGCCGCCGCCGCGCCCGCCCACAGCCCTAGCGGCTGAGCGCGTCGAGCCATGTATCGAGCGCCGCATCGCGCCGCGCATCGGCCTCCTCCGGATCGAAATGCAGCGCCTGCGCCGGCTCGATGAGCGCATCGAACGCCTCCGGTAACCCGTCCTCGGGCAGCATCGCCGGATACATCCAGTTCGTCGTCGGGATCACCGACTGGAACGCATCGGAGAGCATGAAATCGAGGAAATCGCGCGCGAGCTCGGGCTGATCGGTGCCCTCCAGCATCGCGGCAACCTCGATCTGCATGTAGTGGCCCTCTTCGAAGGGCGCGGCGGCGACGGAATCGTTCTCCTCGGTGATCATGTGGTAGGCCGGCGAGGTCGTGTAGCTCAGGACCATGTCGGCCTCGCCATCGGTGAACAGCCCGTAAGCCTCCGACCAGCCGCTCGTGACGGTGAGCACGCGGTCCGCCAGCCCCGCCCAGATCTCGGGCGCGTCCTCGTCATACGCGGCCTCGACCCACATCAGCAGGCCAAGTCCGGGCGTGGAGGAGCGCGGATCCTGAATGACGATGTCGAGATCGGAGGCGATCAGCTCGCGAAAGGACTGAGGCGGCTCGGGCACCGTCTCGCGGTCATGCACGAAGGCGAAATAGCCCCAGTCATAGGGCAGGAAGACCGGATCGTCCCAGCCGATCGGCATGTCGAGCGCGGGCACATCGACGCCATGCTCGGCCAGAAGCCCCGTCTCGCGGGCACGCGCCATGAGGTTGGTGTCGAGGCCGAGCACGATATCGGCATCGGTGCGCTCCCCCTCCAGGCGCAGCTGCGCCAAGAGCGCCGCCCCGTCGCCGACGCCGCGCAGATCGAGCGTGCAGTCGCACGCGGCCTCGAAGGCCTCGGTGATCGCCGGGCCCGGTCCCCATTCGGAGACAAAGCTGTCATAGGTATAGACGGTCAGCGTCGGGGTGTCGGCCTGCGCCGCCCCGGTCAGCATACTGGCTGCGATGATGATGGGAAATCTCACGGCGTCCTCCGTTTTCGGGCGAAGGGTGGAGGAGCGACCTGTCACCTTCCCTCCGCCGGTGCGAACCGGTTCAGGTTCAACGGGTTCGCGGCGATGCCGCATCTCAGCCCATCCGGGCACCCCGAGGTTCCCAAGAGGTAGCCCCGCGCACCGCGCCGCGCAAGGGCCTCAGCCGGGCGCGTGCGCGACCGCCGCGCGCGGGCGCCGGCGCAACCAGATTTCGAGCGCCGCGAGATAGGGCAGGTAAAACGCGAAATACTGCACCTGGTCGAAGGGCCCGTCGAGCTCGGGCGTGCTCCAGAGCCCGTCCGTGAGCAGATACCAGCCCGCATAGTGCAGCCGGTAAATCAGCGACCCCATGACCAGCACGAACAGACGCAGCGCCCAGACGCGGTGCCGCGCGAAATCGCGCGCCCGCGCCAGCCGCACCGCCTGCACCGCCGCCGCGAGGATCAGACCGCCATAGAGCGCGAAACCCGCATCCATCATCGTGCCCGCCACGGTCCCGCGAAGCGCGATATAAGCCAGCCCGCCAAGCGCCGTCGCCACGGCCCCGATGAAGATCGCATAGCCCGTCGCCCGGTGAATGCGCGGCCACCGCGCGCGCAGCCGCGCCGAAAGCTGCGGCGGCGCAAGCACCATGATCGCCGCACCAAGCATCATGTGCGAGAAGATGGCCAGATTGGCGAGCCCGCCGCCGGGCGTGTGGAGGTGGGTCTCGTCCGAAAGATCGAGCCCGAGCCCGCGCGCCCCGAAGCTCACCGAGTAGAAGGCAAAAAGCAGCCCGAGCAGGGCGAGGCCGGCGGCCAGTGCGACACCGGCGCATTTGCAAAGCCTTCGCGTGTGGCTCGCCATCGGGCCCCTCCGCCAGCCGCATCGGGCAGTTCCATCTTCGGATAGAGCGCCGGGCATGCGACTGGCAAGCGCCGCAGGCCCGGCGCCGCATCTTGTGAAGCCGGTGCCGTGCCCCTTGAGCCCCGTGCCCGCGCTCGCTATGCACCGCCCAAGGGGACGCGCGCATGAGCTTCAACACCTTCGGCCACATCTTCCGGGTCACCACCTGGGGCGAGAGCCACGGACCCGCGCTCGGGGCGACGGTCGATGGCTGCCCGCCGGGCATCGCGCTTGCCGAGGCCGACCTGCAGCACTGGCTCGACCGGCGCCGCCCGGGCCAGAGCCGCTACACCACCCAGCGCCGCGAGGCCGATGCCGTCGAGATCCTGTCTGGCACCTATGAGGGCCAGACCACCGGCACGCCGATCCAGCTGATGATCCGCAACACCGATCAGCGCTCCAAGGACTATTCCGACATCGCCGCGAAGTTCCGCCCCGGCCATGCCGATTACACCTACTGGAAGAAATACGGGCTGCGCGATCCGCGCGGCGGCGGGCGCTCCTCGGCGCGCGAGACGGCCGCACGGGTCGCGGCGGGGGGCGTGGCGCGCGCGGCGCTGGCCGCGCTGGTGCCGGGGCTCGTGCTGCGCGGCTACATGGTCGCGATGGGGCCGAACCGGATCGACCGGGCGCGCTTCGATGCCGGCACCATCGACTCCAACCCGTTCTGGTGCCCCGATGCGCAGGCTGCGACGGAGTGGGCCGAGGCGCTCGATGCGCTGCGCAAGCAGGGCGAGTCGGTGGGTGCGATGATCGAGGTGACGGCGCGGGGCGTGCCCGCCGGGCTCGGCGCGCCGATCTACGCCAAGCTCGACACCGAGCTCGCCGCCGCGATGATGTCGATCAACGCCGTCAAGGGCGTGGAAATCGGCGCGGGGATGGCCGCCGCGGAGCTGACCGGCTCCGCGAACGCCGACGAGATGCGCATGGGCGCAGACGGCCCGGAATTCACCGCCAACAACGCCGGCGGCGTGCTCGGCGGCATTTCCTCGGGGCAGGAGCTGGTGGTGCGCTTCGCCGTCAAGCCGACCTCCTCGATCCTCACCCCCCGGCGCACCGTGAC
>PUKW01000139.1 GCA_003550665.1 Paracoccaceae bacterium
CGGCGGAACTCGCCGTCGGTGACGGCCTTCAGGCCGACCTCTTCCTGCATGGCGATGACATCCTTGATCGCGCCGTCCTCGGCCGCGCGCAGCTCGGCGGCACCGATCGACTTCTCCTCTAGCGCCTTCTTGCGCGCATCGACGACCGATTGCGGCCGCAGCAGGCTGCCGACATGGTCGGCGCGGAACGGGGGGGTAGGGGCAGTCATCTGCATGTTTCTCCGTGGTTGGATCCGTGCGTATGGTCCCGCCCGGCAGGGGCGGGACCCGGGGGCCGCGTCGCGGCTCAGTCGGTGTTGGCCTCGATCAGCTCGATGGCGCGGTCGACGAGCGCGGCGCCGTCGATGCCTTCGCCCTCCATGTCCTCGATCCAGCGTTCGACGACGGGGTCAAGCGCGTCGATGAAGGCCTGGGTTTCGTCCTCGGTGAGCTGGATATGCTCGTTGCCGTCATCGGTGGCGATGTCGATGCCCCATTGCTCGGTGCCCATCCAGATATCTCCGACCTCGCCCCACCAGTCGCGGTTCGAGGCCTCGCGGAACGCGTCCTGGATCTCCTCGGGCAGGCTGTCCCAGCGACCCTGGTTCATCGAGACATTGAACATCGCGGTGCCGAAGCGGAAGCCGTCATGGCCCTCGATCTGGTACTGCGTCTGTTCCTGAAGCTGCAGCGGCGGGATGATCTCGAAGGGGATCAGCGCGCCGTCCACCGTCCCGCGCTGAAGCGCCTGCGGCAGCTCCGGCACCGGGGTCGAAACCGGGGTCGCGCCGAGCTGCTCGATGGTGTAGGCGCCCACGCGGTTGGGCGTGCGCAGATCGAGCCCGTCGACATCCTCGGGTGTGCGGATCTCGGTATCGGCGGTCTGGAAGGCCATGCCGCCATGCGTGTGCAGCCACATCACCTCGAGACCGTCATAGTCGTCGGCCAGATACTCGTCGAACATGTCGTAGAGCGCGAGATTGGCGGCGCGCGCGTCGTTCTGGAAGACGTTGGGGATCTCCATCACTTCGGAGCGCGGATGCAGCCCGCTGGTGTAGCCGTTCACCGTCCAGACGATGTCCACCACACCGTCGCGCGCCTGGGTGACGAGCTCGGGCGGGCTGCCGCCCAGCGTCATGCTCGGATAGATCTCGATGGAGACCTGCCCGTCGGAGAGCTCCTCGACGCGCTCGGCCCAGGGCACCAGCATCTCGGTATGGGCGGCGGACTGCTCCGAGAGCATGTGGTGCAGCGTGAACTCATACTCCGCCGCGCTTGCCGGTACAGCGCCGAGCGCCAGCGCCGAAGCCCCGAGCGCGAGCTTGAGTCGGATCCGTCCTTGCATGGTCTTCTCCCTTTCCTGGGTCATGGTTGCGGCGCGCCGGCCCGATGGCCGCGCGCCCGTGATGGCGCCGCGGATCTATCCTCCGCGGACGCGCAAACTGGTTGCGGGATCATTCGTGCGGTGATCCGCGCGCGCCCGGTCGCCGCGCGGATTGACGCAGGCAACGCGTCCCGACTTTCGCGCCATTACGTCGATGCCGGTGGTGGCGTCGGGTCCGTGCGACCGATCGACCATGATCTCCTCCCTCACCGCGTCAGGTGATCACGAGCGACAGGCCCGGCACGCGGCTCATCATGCCGCGGTCCTGGTCGAGCATGTATTCGAGATTGCGCCGCGCGAGCCGGGCATGCTCGCGCGTCACGGCTTCGGCGCGCCCGCCCTCGCGCGCCTCGATGGCGTCCACGATGGCGTGGTGCTGCGCCTGTGCCCCGATGAGCGAACGGCGAAACAGCGGCTCGTTCTCCTGCCCGCGCAGGAACGCGGAGGCCGAGGCGAAGGGCAGCCGGCTCGCCCGCGCGACCTCGCCGCGCATCACCTCGCTGCGGGGCAGGGCGGCCAGAAGGGCATGCAATTGCGCGTTCAGGTGCTGATAGGCCTCGAAATCGACGCCCTCCTCCGATGTCGCCGCGTCAAGTCCGGCGAGAAGCTGGCGAAAGCGGCACAGGGTCGCGGCATCGGTGCCGCGCTCGGCGGCGATGCGTGCGGCGGTTCCCTCCATCACCCCGCGCAGCTCGATCGCGTCGATGACGTCGTCGAGGGTGAAGGCGCGCACCGCGTAGCCTCCGGCGCTCTGGCGCTCCAGAAGGCCCTCGTGCTCGAGCTGCGAGAGTGCTTCGCGCAGCGGCGTGCGGGAGATGCCGAGCCGCTCGGACAACGGCACCTCGTAGAGCCGCTCCCCCGCGGGCAGCGTGCCGTCGAGCACCATGTCGCGCAGCGTCATCACCGCGCGGCTCCTGCGCCCTTCCGCCATCCGATCACAGCCCTCCCGTTCTCCTCGCTCGGCTCATGTATACACAAGCAGTCGCGACAGGAAAAGGGTGCATTGCGCGGCCGGCGCCCGATGATCCCGCGCCGCACGGCCGGATGCGCTGTTCATGCAGGTGCAGCATGGACAGATTCGTCGCGATGTCAGCGCATCCGCCGCGGCGCGCGTTGACGTGCGCCAGCCGCCGCATGTATACACAGATGAACTGTTTCGGTGCCCTGCCGGGCCGCGTCGGCGGTACGGACAGGGCAAGCTGCAGGCAGGCGCCGCGCACGCCGTGTGTCCGGCCAACGCGAAGGAGGAGGAGAATGACGAGCTTCACCATCAACGGCGAGTCGGTCACGAGCGACTCGCCGGCGGATACGCCGCTTCTGTGGGTAATCCGCGAGGAGCTGGGCCTGACCGGCACGAAATACGGCTGCGGGGCGGCGCAATGCGGCTCCTGCACGGTGCATCTCGACGGCGCCGCGGTGCGCAGCTGCATCACCGAGCTCGGCCAGGCCGAGGGCATGGAAGTCACCACGATCGAGGCGCTTGAGGACCATGCCGTCACCCGCGCCTGGATCGTCGAGGAGGTCGCCCAGTGCGGCTACTGCCAGTCGGGCCAGATCATGCAGGCCGCCGAACTGCTCGCGGACAACCCCGAGCCGTCGCGTGCGGACATCCGCAGCCACATGTCCAGCAATCTGTGCCGCTGCGGAACCTATCCGCGCATCGTGCGCGCCATCGAGCGCGCCGCAAGGGAGGGCTGAACCATGACGATGCCGAAACTCGACCGCCGCGGCTTCCTCGCCGGCAGCGGGGGGCTGACCATGGCGATGGTCTTCGCCCCCGGAGTCGCGGGCATGGCCGCTGCCTCGCAGAATGGCGCCTTCGCCACCTCCATGTGGGCCACCATCGCCACAGACGGCACCATCACCATCCACGCCCCCGCCGCGGAGATGGGGCAGGGCGTGCAGACCATCGTGCCGATGATGGTCGCCGAGGAGCTCGACGCGGACTGGGACGATGTCGTCGTCGAGACCGCGCCGGTGCATCCCGATTTCACGCA
>PUKW01000179.1 GCA_003550665.1 Paracoccaceae bacterium
CTTCGCCGAGAAATGGGGCCAGAGCAAGACCATGGTCACCAGCTTCGCCGACGGCACCAAGCTCGCCTTCGAGCAGGCGATCGTCGCCAACGCCACCGGCATGGGCGTGTCGCGGCGCGGCATGATCGGCATGGAGCATCCCGGCTTCATCGACGAGGTCACGACGATGTACGACATCGAGGAGCTGCGCGCCCATGGCGGCATCGTCGATTACGTGCTCGGCACCGAGCCCTCGCCGGGGGTCTACATCTTCGCCGAGGCGCGCGACGCCACCCAGGCGCATTACCTCGCCCATTCCAAGCTCGGACCGGGGCCGCTCTACAGCTTCTACGTGCCCTATCACCTGATGATCTTCGAGGTGCCGCTGTCGCTGGCGCGGGTGGTGCTGTTCGGTGACACGGTGGTCGCGGCGCGGGGCGGACCGGTCGTCGATGTGGTGGCCACCGCCAAGACCGATCTTGCCGCGGGCGAGACGCTCGACGGGATCGGCGGCTACTGCGCGTACGGGCTGTGCGAGAACCACGCGACGGTGCGCGCCGAGCGGCTCCTGCCCATGGGCATCACCGAGGGCGCGCGGCTGCGCCGGGCCGTGGCCAAGGACAGCGTGATCACCCGCGACGATGTCGAGCTCGACCCCGACAGCCTCGCGGTGCAGCTGCGCGCCGAGCAGGACGCGGCTTTCGACCGGTCCGGGTGATGGCCGGGCGGCTGCGCGAGCTGATCCGCCGTTACGGGGTCAAGCGACGGGCGCAGGCGGTATTGCGCGCACCGGGGCGCGGCGCGCAGGCGCTGCGCAACCATGCTGCAAGGCGCGCGGCGAGCTGGGCGGCTGACGCGCCGCCGGAGCGGCTCGCGCGGGCGCTGCCGCTGTTGCGCGGGCTGCGCAGGGTCGCGCCGCGACGACGCAGCCTGGCGCAGGCGCAAGCCCTTCTGCTCGCCCGCAGCGCGGGCTGGGACGCGGCCGCGGAGCATGTTCGCACCCTTGCCGGGGCGCGGCTCGCCGGGCCGGCGGCGCTGCCGTTCCTTGCCGGGCCGAAGCCGTATCCACATCTCTCCCTGGCCGTTCCCGCCGCCACGCGCCCGTCGCAGCTGCCCGCCGAGACAGCCCGCCGGATCGTGGTCTACACCACCGGTCTCGATGCGCGCCCGCAGCTGCCGCCGCTTGCAGGCATGCCGGAGGGCGTGCGTTTCCTGTGTTTCACCGATCACGCTGTCGCCGCGCCCGGCTGGACGATCGTGGCGCCCGTAGCCGGGGCGGATCCGTCCCTCTACCGTGTCTGTCCGCACCGGGTTCTGGCCGATCCGGCGCCCGAGGCGGAGTGGTCGCTTTACGTGGCCCCCGACCGGCTCTGTGTGGGCAATCTGCATACCCTGCTCGGGCGCTGGCTCATGGGGCATGATTTCGCGCTCTGGCGCGACGCGCATTGCGGCGACTGGCATGACCTCGCCGAGCGACTGCTGGTTACGGGCGAGGCGCCGGCAGAGGCCGTTCTGGCGCAGGCGGGCGCCTGCGCGGCGGCCGATCTGCCGCGCGACCGGGGTGTGTGTGACACCGGGCTGATCTGGCGTCGTCACGCTGCGCCGGAGCTGCGTGCACTGATGGAGGAGTGGTGGGCGCTCATGGGCGATGCGCCGGGCGCCGACGCGCTCGCGCTCTACCGGTTGCTGCACGCCGCGCCGCCGCGGACGGCCCCGGCGATCCTGCCGCTCGCCCTCGGCCCGGCCGGGGACAACATCTTTGCCGTCCGTTACAGGCGCCGTGCGATCAAGGCCCGGCCCCCGGCGCGGCGGCCGACGCGAATCCCGGTGACCTTCCTGTATTCGGAGCACCAGCGGGAGACGCTCAGCAATGTGCTGCGCGGACAGCAGCTCAGCGAGATCATCTCGCGCCAGCTCGGCGACGTCTTCGACGTCTCCTATGTCAGCGACGCATCGGCGCTTCGCGACCAGGTCGTCATCGCGACCTCGCTGGCGCTGGCGCATATCAACCCCGCTACACTCAGGGCGTTGCGGTCGCGCAATATCGCCCTGATCGGCGAGTGGCTGGATGGGCTGGTCAAGCCCGAGAAGGCCGCCATCCTCGATGCACACATGACCTTCTCGCTGCGCCAGGCGATCGACATGAACCGCCTCTACCCGCACACGCCCGCCTTTCCTGTCACCCATCACGTCAACACTCGCATCACCCCTTCGAACGCGACTCAGACACGGCTGTGCACCGGCTATTTCGGCGATCTGCGCAACACCACGCTGCCCGAGAGCCTCCAGGGCGAGGTGACCCTGGTCGACACGGGATCCGCCGGGGACGACTGGTTCAGGATGCTGCGGGACTACAACTGCCACTGGATCGTGCGCCGCCACCGCCCGGGATTTGGCTGGAAGCCGTTCCTCAAGGGGTTCGTCGCCGCCCGTGTCGGGGCGGTGGTGATCGTTACCCGTGACGACGAGAATGCCGTGCATTATCTCGGCGACGATTATCCCTTCTATGCCGAGAGCCTCGATCCGGCGGACCTGGAGATGGCCTGGGCGCGGGTGGCCGGGGCCTTTGGCGGGCCGGACTGGCGGCTGGCGCAGGACATCATGCGCCAGGTCGCCGCGCGCAGCACGGATGCGCAGGTTGCCGCGGAATTCAAGGCGATGATCGACGAGATCCTCGCCTGAGCCGGGCGCGGCTTGACGCCGGACCCCCGGCGCGTCAGGGCTGAGGCCCGAGGAGGCCGCCATGTCCGACGCACCGCAGATCGCCCCGCCCGATGCCGAAACCCGCCGCGCGCGCCTTGCCGAGGCGATCGGCAAGGCCCCGCCGGGGCATTTCGTGCCCATGCCCGGCGGGCTGGTGCAGGTGCCGGTGGGCCGGGTGGATCAGGGCATCCTGCTCTACCGGGTCGATAACGGCCGCATCAATGCCGAGCTCGAGGCCCATCTCGGCGCCACCGGCGGCGACTGGGCGCGCCTGCGCGCCGAGGCCGAGACCCCGGCGGTGCAGCAGCTCCTGCACGGGCTGCTCGCGACGGCGGCGGCGGATGCGCGCGGCCCGATCCTGCGCGAGCTCGAACGCCAGCGCCAGCAGACCGAGCCGCTGCTGGTCACCGCCGAGGGCGTGGTCGTCAACGGTAACCGCCGGCTCGCGGCGATGCGCGCGCTGATGGCGCGCGATCCGGCGCGTTTCGGCGGCTTCGGCGAGGTGGTGGTGGCGGTGCTGCCCGAGGCGACGGGCACGGCCGATCTCGATTTCGTCGAGGCCGCGCTGCAGATGGCGCCGGAGACCAAGCTCGGCTATGGCTGGGTCAATCGCCGGCTCAAGATGCGCCGCCAGCGCGACGTGCTGGAACTGCCCGAGGACTGGATC
>PUKW01000263.1 GCA_003550665.1 Paracoccaceae bacterium
CATGGGGCGCTCCCGGGCGGTTGCGGTCCCTGCCTAATGCCATTGCGCGCCCGGCTCAATCGGCAAGCCCCCTTTACCCGCGCGCGCCGCCCGCGCAAGAAACGGGCATGACTGCCCCGCGCCCCCTGATCTCGGTGATCGTGCCGGTCCATGACGTGGCCGGCCATGTCGAGGCCGCCATCGCCAGCCTGCGCGCGCAGACGCTGACCGATTTCGAGGCGATCGTGGTCGATGACGGCGCCACGGACGGCTCGGGTGATCTGGCCGCCGCCGCGGCGGGCGGGGATGCGCGTTTCCGGCTCATCCGCCAGTCCAATCGCGGCCTGTCGGGCGCGCGCAATACCGGGCTCGAGGCGGCCACCGGCGCCTTCATCGCCTTTCTCGACGGCGATGACCGCCTCGCGCCGGAATACCTGGAGCGGCTGCACGGTGTCCTGGCGGCGACGGGGGCGGACTGGGTGGCCTGCGCGATCCGCAACGTCCATCCAGACGGGTCCAGCGATGTGCATTCGGCGATCCACGGCGCGCCCGAGCCGGGCACGGCGCGGCGCTACCCGCTCACCGACTGGCGCGCGGTGATCCGGCATTTCCCCTCGGCCTGGAACAAGCTCTACCGGCGCGGCCTCATCGAGGGGCTGCGGTTCGACGAGGGCACCTGGTTCGAGGATCACGCCTTCTATTACCGCGCCGCCGCGCGCACCGACCATCTCGAGCACCTGCCCGAACCGCTCTACCTGCAGACCCGCGGCCGCCCCGGCCAGATCACGACGGCCGACAGCGAGCGCGTCTTCGAGCAGCTTTCGGTGCTGGAGACATTATCCACGATCATGGCGGCCTCTGACAAGGCCGGCGCGCATGGCGCCTTCGAACGTATCGCCACGCGGCTCACCTATGAGCGCAGCACCGTGCTGCGCAATCCCGACCGTCGCGCGCGCTTCGCCGCGGCGAGCCGCGCCCTCTTCGCGCATCACGGCCTGCGCTGGCGGCCGGGATGGGATCCGGGCATCGCGCGCTCCTGGGGGCTCGTGATGGACAGGGAGCTGCCGCTGAGCGTCATCATCCCCAGCGACGGCACCGAGGCCCAGCTCGCGACGACGCTGGACGCTCTCGCGCGCCAGAGCATGCCCGATTTCGAGGTTCTGGTCGTCACCGACCCGGACCGCCCGGCCCTCTCCCTGCCCGCCGCGCCCGCGGCGCGCGTGCTGACCCAGCCGGGCCGAGGCGCGGGATCGGCGCGCAATCGCGGCCGCGCGGCCGCGCGCGGGCGTTTCGTGGTCTTTCTCGATGCCGGGGATGTGCCCTATCCCGAGACGCTGGAACGATGGTGCAACGCGATGTTGCGCCTGCGCGCCGATTTCGGCTTCAGCGGCTTTCGCATCGGTATCGACGGCGCCAATACCCATGGCGGGATGCATGACATGAGTCCGGCCGACGAGGCCGGCCCCGATCCTGGCCGTCGGGTGACGCTGACGCCGCGGGATGCGTTGGCGTTGCATGCGCATCCCTCGGCCAAGATCTTTCGCCGCGCCTTTCTCGAGGCGCGGGACATTCGCTTCGGCGCGGGCCTGCTGCCGGAGTGGGACGCAGCGCTGCACGCCGCGCTGATGGCGCAGCGGGCGGTGCGCTTTGCCAGCGCCGATATCGGCGTGAGCGAGGACCCCGCGGCGCGGCGGCTGTGGCGCGCCCCGGCGCGGGCGCGCGATCTCGCCGCGGCCATCGACCGGATCGCGGCGCGGCCCGGCACCGGCGCGCTCGCACCCGGCTGGCAGGCGCGGCTTTTCGCGCGCGCGGTCTGGGAGAAGGCGCATTTTGCCGATCATCGCCCCGGCGGGGCGGCGTGGCTGCTGCTGACGGCGGCGCTCCTGGCGCGCTGGCGTGGCTGGGTGGGCGGCGATCCCGATCCCTATATCGGGCGGCGGCTGCGCCGGCTGCTCGGGGTCGGCTGATCGCCTTCGCGTTGCATCGCGCGGCCCATGCCCGCATAACACGGCCCGGACCCGCGATGCCGCGAGAGGAGCCCCGGATGCACCCCTTCCGCCCCGATGGCGGCGCGACGCTGCGCTTTCGGACCGATTTCGCGGGCGATCCCAATGCCAACATCTTCTTCTACGACGCCGCGCGCGCGGTGATCCCGTTTCACCTGTCGCTGCGCGCGGGCGAGGCGCTCGCCGTGGTCAACCAGCGCGACGCGGCGGGCTGGCGGCGCGAGCTGCCCCATCCGGTGACGTTCGACACCTGTCACGATGTCTGCATCGAGTTCGGCCCGGCGGGGGCGACGGTGTGGCTCGACGGGGCGCGGCTGGGCCGGTTCGGGCGGCTGCCGCGCCCCGATCCGGGCGGGCCGCGGCTGATGCGGCGGGGGTTTCGCGCGCTGGACCGCATCGCGCATGTCGCGTTTGAGGGCGCCGTCGCGGCGGACAGTATCGAGATCACCGGCCCGGCCAACGCCCCGCCCCCCGGCGGCGCGCTGGTGCTCGATGACCGGCTCGAGATCCGCGCGCGCGGCTTCGCGCCGGAGGGGGCCGTGCTGGAGGTGCCGGGGCTCGCGGACCCGCCCGCGCTGCTGCCGGTGACGCTGCCTTACCGCGCGCCCGGCGGTTTCGCGCGCGAAACGGGGCTGCGCGCGGTGCTGCCCGGGCGGCTCTGGCAGGGCGCGGGCGAGGCGGTCCCGGTGCGGCTGATGCGCGGCGGGGCGGAGCTGGCGCGACTCGAGCTGACCCGCGCCGGGATGGCCGAGCACGTCGCGCGCATCCTCGAGACGGACGATCTGCGCGCCGATCCCTTCGCCGCGATGCAGGTGATCGAGCATGTCCGCTTTGCCGGGCTCGGCGAACGGCTCTCGGAGGCGGCGCGACGCGCCCTCGCCGATATCGCGGCCTTCTACGGGCTCGATGCGCCGCTGCCGGCCGGCGATACCGCGCCCCTCGCCACGCCGGCTGCCGATCCCGACATGCAGGCCGTGAACGCGGCGCGCGATCATTTCACCGCCGCGATGCGCGCCGATCCCGACGCCGACCCGGTCGCACAGCTCGAGCGCGTGCTCGCCCGCCCGGATCTGTCGCAGGAGGCCCGGCGCGGCGTCGCACTCGCCTTGACGGAGTATTTCTGCGCCAATGAGCGCTTCGAGGCGCTCTTCGAGCGTGCCGCGCAGGCGGGGCTGGCCGATTTCGAGCCCGGCGGCGACGATGTCTGGTACAACTCCGCGATCCTGCCTTTCCTGATGATGCAGGGGCGGCTCGAGACGGTGCGGGAGGTCATCCTCGAGCTGTCCGCGCCGCAGCCGGGCTGGATCGTGACGCCGGCCATCGCCTGGGCGATGCGCCACGCCCTCGG
>PUKW01000030.1 GCA_003550665.1 Paracoccaceae bacterium
CATCGCGACGACCGCGCTCGACCGCGCCGACGCCGAGACCGACGCGCCGAGCGGCACCGGGCGCGAACCGACCCAGCACCGCGTCCAGAGCGGCGAGACGGCGCAATCCATCGCGGCGCGCTACGGCGTGTCCCTGCAGGCGCTCGCCGACTGGAACGGTCTCGATGAGGACCTGACGCTGCGCGAGGGGCAGGCGCTGATCATCCCGGTGAGCACGCGCACCGACACGCCGAGCGCGCCAGGCGAGGGCTCGCCGACCCCGGAGCCGCCCGACACGACGCCCGAGGAGCGCGAAGCCGCGCAGGCGCAGCCCGAGCCCGAACCAGAGCCCCAGGCGGAGCCCGAACCGGACCCCGAGCCCGCGCCGGAGCCCGAGCCGCAGGAAGAGACCGTCGAGACACCCGAATCGCCCGATCTCGGCGCCGAGCGCAGCTCCGGCGACGGCAGCTTCGCCATGCCGGTAAGCGGGACCATCATCCGCGACTACGCCGCCGGCAGCAATGACGGCATCGATATCGGCGCCGATGCAGGCACCACCGTGCGCGCCTCGGCGGATGGCACCGTCGCCGCCGTGACCGAGGACACCGACGAGGTGCCGATCCTCGTGGTCGAACACGAGGACGATTACCTGACGGTTTACGCCAATATCGCCAATATCGCCGTGGCGCGCGGCGACACGGTCTCGCAGGGCGACCCGATCGCGTCGGTTCGCGACAGCGACCCGCCCTTCATGCATTTCGAGATCCGGCGCGGCTTC
Organism: Paracoccaceae bacterium; assembly: GCA_003550665.1. Taxonomy (GTDB): domain Bacteria; phylum Pseudomonadota; class Alphaproteobacteria; order Rhodobacterales; family Rhodobacteraceae; genus Alkalilacustris. The sequence continues at coordinate 758 of PUKW01000030.1, forward strand.
GACAGCGTGGACCCGGCTCCCTACCTGCAGTGACGCCGCTCAGCCGTGCGCGACACCGTGGCGCCCGGCAAGGTCGGTGAAGAACTGCCAGGCGACGCGCCCGGAGCGCGCGCCGCGCGTCGTCGCCCATTCCAGCGCCTCGGCGCGCAGCGCCTCCGGCGCCAGCGCCAGCCCGTGCGCCGCGCAATAGCCCTCAACCATCGCGAGATACTCGTCCTGGCTGCAGGGGTGAAAGCCGAGCCATAGCCCGAACCGGTCCGACAGCGACACCTTCTCCTCGACCGCCTCGGAGGGGTTGATGCCGCTCTGACGCTCGTTCTCGATCATGTCGCGCGGCATCAGGTGGCGGCGGTTCGAGGTCGCATAAAGCAGGACATTGTCCGGCCGCCCGGCCACCCCGCCATCGAGCACCGCCTTGAGCGACTTGTAATGCGTGTCGTCGCGATCGAAGGACAGATCGTCGCAAAACAGCACGAAGCGATGCGCCGCGCCGCGCAGCTGATCGAGCAGCCGCCCCACCGAGGGCAGATCCTCGCGCTGCAACTCCACGAGCTTGAGCCCGCCCTCCTCGGCCAGGATCGCGGCATGGACCGCCTTGACGAGACTCGACTTGCCCATCCCGCGTGCGCCCCACAACAGCGCGTTGTTGGCCGGCAGCCCGCGCGCGAACTGACGGGTGTTGGCCATCAGCGTGTCGCGCGCGCGCTCGACCGCCACGAGATGATCTAACGGGACGCGATTGACCTCGGCCACGGTACTGAGCCGGTCGGGCTCGGTATGCCACACGAAGGCGTCGGCACCGTCGAAATCGGGGGCGGGGGGCGGTGCCGGGGTGAGCCGCTCGAGCGCGTCGGCAATGCGCTGCAACGCCGCCGTCGTGGTCGCCGCGCCCCGATCAGTCGTCATCCCACAGCCCCTGCGCGCGCAGCTCCGCCTCGCGCTTGCGCTCGACCCGGCGCACCAGCATGATCGACAGCTCGTAGAGCCCGTAGACCACCACGAAGAGGATGATCTGGGTGATCACGTCGGGCGGGGTGACGAGCGCGGCGAGCGCGAGGATACCGACCACCGCGTATTTGCGCCCGCCGCCGAGCCCCTCCGAGGAGACGAGCTCCGCCTTGCCCATCAGGGTGAGCAGAACCGGAAGCTGGAAGCACATCCCGAAGGCGATGATGAAGCGCGTCGTCAGCGAGAGATATTCCTCGATGGAGCCTGAGAAGGTCACCCCGGCGGCGGCGAGCGCGCTCGCCTCGCCCTCGGGCAGATCCTCGCCAAGCGGGCTGTCGATGCCCGGCTGCTGGAAGCCGAGGAAGAAATCGAAGGCCAGCGGCGTGACGATGTAGAACGCGAACGACGCGCCGAGAAAGAACATCACCGGCGAGGCGATGATGAAGGGCAGAAAGGCATTCTTTTCCTGCCGGTAGAGGCCCGGCGCGACGAAGCGCCACATCTGCGTGGCGATGTAGGGAAAGGCGAGCACGAACCCGCCCAGAAGCGAGATCCGGATCGCGACGAAGAAGCCCTCCTGCAGCCGGATCAGGATCAGGTTGCAGCTTTGCCCGCGCGACTCGAGCGCCGAACACAGCGGCTGAGTGAGAAAGTTGAAGATCGGGCTCCAGACCGTGAAGCTGATCACCATGCCGATGATGAAGGCGATCACCGACTTGATGATCCGCGACCGCAGCTCGGTCAGATGCTCGATCAGGGGGGCGGGCTTGTCGTCGAGGTCGTCGTCGCGGGTGCTCATGCGTCATCCTGCTTCGAGCCGCCCTGCGCGGTTTCGTCGGGCGGCGTGGGCACCGCATCGCCGTCCGCCGCCGGCGTTGACTTGCCGGCGTGGCCGCTGTCCTTGCCGCCCGCCTTGTCCGCGTCGGCCTTGCCCGCCTTCGCGGCATCGCGCCGCGCCGCGGCCTGCGCGCGGCGTTCGGCGCTCTCGGCCGCGCGGCTCTTTGCAAGCTTTTCCGTCTCGGTCCCGCGCGGTTTCGACGGCGCCTCGGGTTCGGTGGCCTCGGCGGCCTCTTCATCGCTGGGCTCGTCACCCTTAAGGCCCGCCTTGACCTTCGACTTCCAGTGCTTGGGGCCCTTCGCGACGTCCTTGAGCTCATCGACGCCCAGATCCTTGCCCGACGCCGCATCCTTGAACTCGCGTGCGACATCCTTGACGCCGGATTCGTCGGCGGCGTTCTCCATTGCGCGCTGGAAATCGCGGCCCATGCTCCGGATACGCGCCATGAACTTGCCGAGATTGCGGAACAGCCCCGGCAGGTCCTTCGGCCCCACCACGATCAGCGCCACGATCCCGATGATCAGCAGCTCGGTCCAGCCGATATCAAGCATGACGCCCTGCCCCGCAGCCCGATGATGCCGCCGTCAGACCTTGTCCTTGTCGTGCTCGGGGGCGCCATCGCGCGCGCTGCCGAGCTCGGACTCGGCGTCGGTCTGGTTCTCGAGCTCCTCGGAGCCCTCCTTGATCCCCTTCTTGAAGGAGGTGATCCCCTTGCCGACCTCGCCCATCAGCGAGCTGATCTTGCCGCGCCCGAACAGCACGAGCACGACGATCGCGATGAGGAGCAGGCCGGGAAGTCCGATATTGTTGAGCATGACTCTCTCCCTTGGATGCCGGGGCATCTCTGCATGGCGCTCCGGTTCTATTTATTGACTCGGTCGCGCCATTCAAAGCCCCAATCCGGACGTGAGGCGGCTTTTTTCGACGCCCGGCTTCACAGTGTCGCGTTCACCGCACCGCCGTCATGCAGCACGTTCTGGCCCACGACGAACGCCGCCTGGACCGAACACAGAAACGCGCAGACGGCGCCGAACTCCGCCGCGGTGCCGTAGCGGCGCACCGGGATCGTGGCCTCGCGCCGGCGCCGGGCCTCCGCGACGCTGATGCCCTCGCGCTCGGCGACGCCGCCATCGAGCGCATCGGCGCGGTCGGTCGCGTGAATGCCGGGCAGCAGGTTGTTGATCGTGACGCCCTTTTCGGCGACCTGCCGCGAGGTGCCGGCGACATAGCCCGTCAAGCCCGCGCGCGCCGAATTCGACAGGCCGAGAACCGGGATCGGCGCCTTCACCGATTGCGAGGTGATGTTGACCACCCGGCCCCAGCCGCGCTCCATCATGCCCGGCACGATCGCCGAGATCAGCGCGATCGGCGTGAGCATGTTGGCGTCGAGTGCTGCGATGAAATCCTCGCGGTCCCAGTCGGTCCACATCCCCGGCGGCGGCCCGCCGGCATTGGTCACGAGGATATCCACCGCCCCGGCGGCTTTGAGCACCTTGGCGCGGCCCGCCTCGGTGGTGATGTCGGCAGCGACGGCCGTGACCGGCACGCCATGCGCGTCGCGCAGCGCTTGCGCCGTCGCCTCGAGCGCCTCGGCGCCGCGCGCATTGATGACAAGCTCGACGCCCGCCTCGGCGAGTGCCTCGGCACAGCCGCGCCCAAGCCCCTTCGACGCCGCGCAGACCAGCGCGCGCTTCCCGCGAATCCCGAGATCCATACGGTCTCCCCCGTTTTCTGCCGGGGTCAGAATGTGCCCGCACAGCGGAACATGCAACCACGTCGGCACCAACATCCGCCGCGCTCAGAAAACGGATGCCCCGCGCCGCGTGCTGCGTTATACCCGGACGCGAGGAAAGCGGCCGAAGGCGGGGAGGACGCGATGACGACGATTCTGGCGGCCAGCGACCTGACGGAGCGGTCGCAGCATGTCCTTGGCCGCGCCCTCGTGCTCGCGGGGACGCTCGACGCGGATGTGGTGTTCACCCATGTCGCACCGCGCGGAATGCCGGATCTGCGCGTAGAGGCTGCGCGCGCGAAGATGCAGGACGAGTGCGACATGATGCGCGGCGCCGGCGGCGTAACGGTCGAGGTGCTGCGTGGACGGCCCGAGCTCGTGCTCCCCGAACGCGCGGCACAGGCCGGGGCGACGCTCTTGGTGCTGGGGCTGCACCGGCCGCGGGCGGTGTTCGACCTGCTCCGGCTGACCACGCTGGAGCGGATCGTGCTGCGCGCACAGGTGCCGGCGCTCATCGCCCACACACCGCCCGAGCGCGCCTATCGCAACGTGCTCGCCGCGGTCGATTTCAACACCGCCGACATGGCCGTGCTGCAGCTTGCCGAGACGCTTGCCCCCGATGCGGCGCTGCACGCCATTCATGCGCTCACCCTGCCGCTGCGCGAGAAACTGCCCACGCCATCGAGCGAGCCGCTCTCGGCGCCGAGCGTGCAGGAGGCGCGGGCACGCTGCGAGGAGTGGCTGCGCCTGCCCGGCATGCCCTCCGCGCTTCACGCGCCCGAGATTGTGCCCGGCGGGTTGCACGAGGTGCTCAATTTCCGCATCGACGAGCTGGATCCCGAACTCGTCGCGATCGGCGCCGGGATGCGCGCCAACGCCGACCGGCTCGGCAACTATGCGCGTGATCTGATGCGCGAGCCGCCGACCGATCTGCTCGTCGCCAAGCCGCCCGAGGCCGAGACCGAGGCCGAGCCTCAGGCGAAGAGCTCGTGACACAGCTCCAGCGCCTCGACGAGCGTGTCCACCTCGGCGCGGGTATTGTAGAGCCCGAATGACGCCCGGCAGGTCGCGCTCACACCGAGATGCGTCATCAGCGGTTGCGCGCAATGATGCCCGGCGCGCACCGCGACACCCTTCTTGTCGAGTACCGTCGAGATATCGTGCGGGTGGCCCGCACCGTCGAGCGTGAAGGAGAAGATCGCCCCCTTGGTGGCGGAATTGCCCTGCACGCTCAGCCAGTTGAGCCCCGCGAGCCGGTCGCGCGCGTAATCGCGCAGCTCGGCCTCATGCGCGGCGACATTGTCCATGCCGAGCTCCATGAGGTAGTCGAGCGCCGCCCCGAGCCCGATCTGCTGGACGATGCCGGGGGTGCCTGCCTCGAACTTCATCGGCGGGTCATTGTAGCTGACATGGTCGCGCGCGACATCGCGGATCATGTCGCCACCGCCCATGAAGGGGCGCATCTCCGCCATGCGCGCGGCGGCGATCCAGATCGCGCCCGAGCCCGACGGACCGTACAGCTTGTGGCCCGTGATCGCGTAGAAATCCGCGCCCAAATCGGACAGATCGACGGGCATGTGCACCGCCGCCTGCGACCCATCGACGAGCACCGGCACACCGCGCGCCCGCGCCCCGTCGCAGATCGCCTTCACATCGACCTGCGTGCCGAGCACGTTGGACATGTGCGTGATCGCGACGAGCTTCGTGCGCGGGCCGATCGCGTCGAGCACCGCCTGCGGGTCGAGATCGCCCGTCGCGTCGGTCTCGACCCAGCGCAGCACCGCGCCCTGCCGCTCGCGCAGGAAGTGCCACGGCACGATATTGGCGTGATGCTCCATGATCGACAGCACGATCTCGTCGCCCGGCTCGATCCGCGCCGCCGCCCAGCCCTGCGCGACGAGATTCATGCCCTCGGTGGTGCCCGAGGTGAAGACGATCTCGCGCTCATCCGGCGCGTTCAGGAACCTCGCGACGGTGCCGCGCACCGCCTCGTAGCGGTCCGTCATCAGGTTCGACAGGTAGTGCAGCCCCCTGTGAACATTGGAATACTCATGTGAATAGGCGCGCGCCACGGTATCGATCACCACCTGCGGCTTCTGCGCCGAAGCGCCGTTGTCGAGATAGACAAGCGGCTTGCCGTTCACCTCGCGCGACAGGATCGGAAAATCCGCGCGCACCCGCTCGACGTCATACATCGCTCACCCCTGTGCCGGCGGTTCGACCCCCAGCAGTGTCATGAAGAAAACCAGCACGAATGCCAGGGCGAAAGCCGTCGCGATGATCATCGCGAACACCCGCCCCAGCGACGTGAAACCATGTAGCACGGCGATGAAATTCGTCAGCAGCCAGAAGAACACCACCATTGCCGCAACGCCGATGATGCCCGCCAGCGGCGGCAGGATCAGCAGTGTGAGCACCTGAATGACCTGAAAGAAGATCATCACGCATTGCAGCCACGTCGCGAGGGTGAGCGCGGCGCCGAAATCCCCGGTGCCGCCCATCGCACGGCCGACATAGTGGATCGCCTGCACCACGATCAGCAGCGCGCCGCCCTGGATGAGGACCGATTGCAGGGGCGTGCCCAGAAGCCCGGGCGCCACCAGCGACCCGGTCATGGCGAGGATGCTGAACTGCCCGACTATCGCGCTGACGATCACCACCAGCGCGAAGGCCTCCCAGCGCGCGCCCATCGGCAGATCCAGCGCCTTGACCTGCGCGCCGACCGTCTTGGGGTCGCGCAGCGTTTCGCGCACGAGCGCGGCGAAGGAGGAAAACGACGTGTCCATGCGCCCTCATTAGGCTGTCGCGCCGTCGCCCTCAAGCGCCGCCTCGCGCAGGCCGGCGAGCACGAAACCGATATACACCGCAAGCGCGACGAAGCCGAAGATCTGCACCAGCGCGCCGGGGCCGACGAACGCCACCAGAAGCCCGTGGATCAGCCATAGCGGCGTCACCGCGAGCAGCGCCCAGAAGGTCACCAGCCGCGCGCTCCAGAAGCTGCTCGCCTGACGCATCAGCCGCTGCAGCCCGTGCAGGATCGCCGCGAGCCCGTAAAACACCAGCGGCGCGACAAAAAGCCACCCGAACAGTGCCCCCGACAGCATCGCCCTGAGCGGTATCTCGTCGGACAGATGCGCCTCGCGCGACAGGCGCGGCCATTGCGCCACGAAGATCAGCAGGCAGGCGGCCATGAGATAGGCCAGCGCGCGATCCTCGCGCGGGCCCGCATCAAGCAGGCGCCGCACGACGCGGCGCGGCGCCCTGTAGCTCTCGACGATATTGCCCGTGACCGACATTCAGCCCTTGTGCCGTTCCAGCCAGCCGGCAAGGCGCGTGCGGATGTCCTCGGCGAGGGTCTCGTCCTCGATCTCCTCGATCGCCTCAGCGATGAAGGCGAGCACCAGGAGCGCCTCGGCCTCGTGCTGCGCAATGCCACGCGCGCGCATGTAGAACAGGTGCTCCGGGTCGATCTCGCCCGAGGTCGAGCCGTGCGAGCACTGCACGTCATCGGCGTAGATCTCGAGCTCGGGCTTGGCGAGGAACTGGCTGCGCTCGTCGAACAGGAGCGACTGGCTGATCTGGTAGCCATCGGTGAGCTGCGCAGCCTGATCGACGAGGATCTTGCCCTGGAACACCCCCTTGGCCCCGCCGCGCAGCACCTTCTTGTAGACTTGGCGGCTTTCACATTCGGGGGCCTTGTGATTGATGAACACGGTGTCGTCGCCGTGAAACGCCCCGTCGCCCAGCGCCGCGCCGGCGATATGGGCCGTGCCCTTCTCGCCCTCGAGCCAGATCACCGCCTCGTTGCGTGTCAGCGCGCCGTTGGCGCACAGCGTGAAGGACTTGCACACGCTCTCGCGGCCGAGCCGGGCGAAGAGATGCGTCGCCGCGCGGCGCTCATGGTCGCGCCCCTGCGCGCGGACGTGATGAAACCGCCCGCCATCGGCGATATCGACCTCCATCACCTGGCTGAAGCGCGCCGCGGCGGGGCCGTTCTCGAGCACGGTGAGCTCGGCACCGGCGTCCACACGGATGACGTGATGCAGCATCGCGTCGGCGCTCTCATCGCGGCGCGTGTAGATCAGCGAGACGGGCTTGGCGGCCTTGCCGGTCGCCCGGATCAGCACGCCATCCTCGGCAAAGGCGGTGTTGTAGGCCGCGAGGGGGCGCTCGACGGGCTCCTGCCCACGCGCCTCAAGCACGCCGTAGATATCCTTGGCCCAATGGATGTCGCGCGCGCCAGCCTCGGCGAGACGTTCGATCTCGACCCCGGCAAGCGCCGGATCATCCGAGGCGGCGGCGTCGAAAACACCATCGACGAAGACGAGGCGCACGCGGTCTATCGCCTCGAAGACAGCCGTTTCGTCCGCGATCTCCAGGACCGCGGCGGCGGCGGGCGCGTCCGCGGTCAGCGCCGTCGGATCGGTGTATTTCCAGTATTCGTCGCGCTTGCCCGGCAGCGTGACGGCGCGGGCGCGCTCAACCGCGGCCTCGCGCGCCGCCCGTGCCCAGGCGCCACTTTCGGGCAGGCTTCGCGCGCCGAGCCAGGCCTCGGTCGCCTCGGCCTTGGCGGCACGCAGCTTGTGCTTGGGGATCGCCATCAGGCCACCTCGCCGAGAATGTCGCCGTAGCCGTTCTCCTCGACCTCGAGCGCGAGTTCGGGCCCGCCGCTCTTCACGATGCGCCCGTCCGACATGATATGCACGACATCGGGTTTGATATGGTTGAGCAGGCGCTGGTAGTGGGTGATCACCAGAAAGCCGCGTCCCGCCGAGCGCAGCGCGTTCACGCCCTCGGCCACGAGCTTCATCGCATCCACGTCGAGGCCCGAATCGGTCTCGTCGAGCACGCACATCTTCGGCTCGAGCATCGCCATGTGCAGGATCTCGTTGCGCTTCTTCTCACCGCCCGAGAAACCTGTATTGACCGGGCGCTTGAGCATCTCCGGGTCGATCTTGAGCGACTTGGCCTTCTCGCGCACGAGCTTGAGAAAGTCGGCGGAGCTGATCGCCTCCTCGCCGCGCGCCGCGCGCTGCGCGTTCACCGCCGTGCGCAGGAAGGTCATGTTGCCCACGCCGGGGATCTCGACGGGATACTGGAACGCCAGGAACAGCCCCGCCGTCGCCCGCTCCTCGGGCTCCATCCCGAGAATGTCGGCGCCTTCGAGCGCGGCGCTGCCCTCGGTGACCTCGTAGCCCTCCTTGCCCGAGAGCACATAGGCCAACGTGGACTTGCCCGAGCCGTTCGGCCCCATCACCGCATGGACCTTGCCGGAGTCCACCTCGAGGTCCACCCCCTTGAGGATCTTCACATCCGCATCTTCCTCAAGCTGCGCGTGCAGGTTCTTGATCGTCAGCATCTTTGCCCCGTCCATTCCATCATCATCATGCGGCCCGCGCCGCGGCGCGGGCCATACCGCCCGTCGCGGCTTCGATCAGCCCACCGAGCCCTCGAGCGAGATCGCCACGAGTTGCTGCGCCTCCATGGCGAATTCCATCGGAAGCTCCTGCAGCACCTCCTTGCAGAAACCGTTCACCACGAGCGCCACGGCCTCTTCCTCGCCGATGCCGCGCGAGCGGCAGTAGAAGAGCTGATCGTCATCGACCTTGGAGGTCGTCGCCTCGTGCTCGGCCCGGCTCGAGGAATTCTTCACCTCGATATAAGGCACGGTGTGCGCGCCGCAGGTGCTGCCGATGAGCAGGCTGTCGCACTGGGTGAAGTTGCGCGAATTCTTCGCCTTCGGGTGCATCGAGACGAGCCCGCGATAGGTGTTCTGGGCGTTACCCGCGCTGATGCCCTTGGACACGATGCGGCTCTTGGTGCGCTCGCCGAGATGGATCATCTTGGTGCCGGTATCGGCCTGCTGCCAATTGTTGGTGATCGCCACCGAGTAGAACTCGCCCTGCGTGTCGTTGCCGCGCAGGATGCAGGAGGGATACTTCCAGGTGATCGCCGAGCCGGTTTCGACCTGCGTCCACATCACCTTGGCGCGGTCCTCGCGGCAATCGGCGCGCTTGGTGACGAAGTTGTAGATGCCACCCACGCCATCCTCGTCGCCGGGATACCAGTTCTGCACGGTGGAATACTTGACCTCGGCATCCTCGAGCGCGACGATCTCGACAACTGCGGCGTGCAGCTGATGGGTGTCGCGCTTGGGCGCGGTGCAGCCCTCGAGATAGCTCACATAGCTGCCCTTGTCGGCGATGATGAGCGTGCGCTCGAACTGGCCGGTGTTTTCCGCGTTGATGCGGAAATAGGTCGACAGCTCCATCGGGCAGCGCACGCCCGGCGGCACATAGACGAAGGAGCCATCGGTGAACACGGCGGAGTTGAGCGCGGCGAAGAAGTTGTCGCCCTGCGGCACGACCGAGCCGAGATACTTCTTGACCAGCTCGGGATGTTTCTCGATCGCTTCCGAGATCGGGCAGAAGATCACGCCCGCCTCGGCAAGCTCCTTCTGGAAGGTGGTGCCCAAGCTCACGGAATCGAACACCGCATCGACGGCGACCTTGCGGCCCTCGGCTGGCGCCTGCTCGGCCCCCTCGACGCCGGCGAGGATCTTCTGCTCGCGCAGCGGGATACCCAGCTTTTCATAGGTCTCCAGAAGCTTGGGGTCCACGTCGTCGAGCGACTTGGGCTTTTCCATCATGCTCTTGGGCTTGGCGTAGTAATACTGCTCCTGGTACTCGACCGGCGGGATCTCGAGCATCGCCCAGTCGGGTTCCTCCATCTGCTGCCAGCGCCGATACGCCTGCAGACGCCATTCCGTCATCCACTCCGGCTCGCCGTTCTTGTCCGAGATCAGCCGCACGATGTCCTCGTCGAGCCCCTTGGGCGCGAAGTCCATCTCGATATCGGTCGACCAGCCGTGCTTGTACTTGCCGGCCATCGACTTGACGGTATCGACGGTCTCCTGATCGACGCCGTCGCGCGCTTCTTCGGTATCCAGTGGAGCCATGGCCCTGATCCCCTTTTTCCGTCGCCTCGCGCCGGCTCTAGGCCGCCCTTGCGCGGGCCTTTCCAAGCTGCTTCGCCCACGTTTCGGCGAAGCGCAATACGTCTTCCTCGGTCGTTGCGGGGCCGATCGACACCCGCAGGACCGACGCCGCCGTCGCAGGGTCGAGCCCCATCGCCAGCGGCACGCGCCCGGTGCGCGTCTTGCCCGACGAACACGCCGCCCCCGCCGAGACGGCGAAACCGGCGAGATCCATCGCCATGACCTGCGTCTCGCCCTTCCAGCCGGGCGCGGCGACGCAGCTCGTATTGGGCAGGCGCGGCGCGCCCTTGCCGACAAAAATAATCTGCGCCGCCTGCGCGGCCAGAGCCTTTTCTAGAATATTTCTAATCCGGGCGACACCCTCCCAGACGCCGTCATCGAGATCGCACCCCGCGGCTTCGGCGGCGGCACCGAAACCGGCGATGCCGATGACGTTCTCGGTGCCCGAGCGCCGGCCCATCTCCTGGCCGCCGCCGCGGATGCGCGCGGCAAGCTCGGTGCCCTGCCGCAGCACGAGCGCGCCCACGCCCTTGGGCCCGCCGAGCTTGTGCGCCGAGACGAACCCCATCGTGCAACCGAGCCAGTTGAACGCGAAGGGGATCTTGCCGAATGCCTGCGTGAGGTCCGACACGGCGAGCCCGGGCGGCAGGTCCTGGATCACGCCGGTCTCGGAATTGGCGAGCTGCAGCGTCGCGCGGCCAGGCTCGGGCACCTCGACACGCCCCTCGGCATCGGCCGCGAGCGTGGCCTCGGCCCAGGCCAGCACCGCGTCATGCTCGATCTCGGCCGCGTGCAGCCCGCGCCCCTCCAGCGCCAGCGCCGCCGCCTCCGTCGCGCCCGAGGTAAAGACCACATCCGCCCCTTCGGCGCCCAGCGCAGCCGCGACCTGGGCGCGCGCCCGCTCGACGAGGCCGCGCGCGGCGCGGCCCTCGGCATGCACCGCCGACGGGTTGCCGACAAGATCCATCGCGTCGATCATCGCCGCGCGCGCCTCGGGCCGCAGCGGCGCGGTCGCGTTCCAGTCGAGGTAAGCCCGCCGCGTCATTCCGCGTCCACGACCTCGAACAGCCCCGGCACTGCCGGGCAGGGACTCAACGCGTCCTCGGCCACATCCGAAAGCCGCGTCTGGTGCAGGAAGACGTAGACATGCGCGCTCAGCCCCTCCCAGAGCCGGTTCGCCCGCGCCTGCGCCACCGTCCCCGAAACCGCACCCGACGCGCCCGCGCCGGTATACATCGCGCTCACCGTCTCATCCACCGCCTCGAGAATCTCCGAAACCCGGATCGCATCCGCCGACCGGGCCAGCCGATAGCCGCCGCCGGGGCCGCGCACCGATTCCACGAGCCCGCCGCGGCGAAGCTTGACGAAGAGCTGCTCGAGATAGGGCAGCGAGACGTCCTGCCGGCGCGACACCTCCGACAAGGGCACCAACTCCCCATCCGGCGCAAGCGCCAGATCGACGAGCGCGACCATCGCATAGCGCCCTTTTGTCGAAAGCTTCATTGCCCGCATCCCGTCCAGAGGTTGACGCGCAGGCGCAGACTGCATAGCTTCGCGCCGGTCGGCGGCGCGCGCACGTCCTTATTAGAATAATTCTAAGGAGGCCAGTCAGCCCCGTCAAGCGTGACGGTAAGATATCGGCGTTCGAAAGGAAAGCAGGCGACTCCATGCCCGAAGTGATTTTTCCCGGCCCCGAGGGCCGGCTGGAAGGCCGTTATCACCCCCAAGCCGCAAGAGACGCCCCGATCGCCCTCGTGCTGCACCCGCATCCGCAGTTCGGCGGGACGATGAACAACAAGGTCGTCTACAACCTGCATTACGCCTTCTACGGGCTGGGCTTTTCGGTGCTGCGCTTCAATTTCCGCGGCGTCGGACGCAGCCAGGGCGAATACGACCAGGGGGTCGGCGAGCTCGCGGATGCGGCGGCCGCGCTCGATTACCTGCAATCGCGCAACCAGAATGCGCGCCACTGCTGGATCGCGGGGTTCAGCTTCGGCGCCTGGATCGGCATGCAGCTGCTTATGCGCCGCCCCGACATCAGCGGTTTCGTGTCGGTGGCTCCGCCGGCCAACATGTATGACTTTACCTTCCTCGCCCCCTGCCCCGCCTCGGGGCTCATCATCAACGGCACCGAGGACCGCGTCGCCCCCCCGCGCGATACCGAGACTCTCGCCGCCAAGCTGCAGGAGCAGCAGGGCATCACCGTCACCCATGAGCGGATCGCCGGGGCCGGGCACTTTTTCGAGGGCGCGCATATGGAGCCGATGCTGACCAACGTGAAGGAGTATGTGTCGCGCCGGCTTACCGAGGAGACGCGCTGAGGGGCGGACGGATGAAGCGCATCGCGGTGTTCTGCGACGGGACCTGGAATCATTCCGACGCCGCGCATCCGACCAATGTCGTCCATCTCGCCCGCGCTCTGCACCGCACCGCGCCCGACGGCACGCCGCAGTTCGCCGTCTATGTCCCCGGCGTCGGCTCCGGGGCCGGCGCGAGCAAGCTGCAGCGCGGGCTCGACCGGGTACTCGGCGGCGCGCTCGGCTGGGGGCTGACGCGCAACATCGCCGAGGCCTATCGCCATCTCGCGCTCAACCATGCGCCGGGCGACGAAATCTACATCTTCGGCTTCTCGCGCGGGGCGTATACGGCACGCTCGCTCGCCGGGCTGATCCGCGCCTCGGGACTCGGCGCGCCCGCCAATGTCGGCCGCATCCCCGAGGCCATCGACTGCTACCGCAACCCGGACCCGCGCACGAAACCCGACCACCCCGACAGCTTCGCCTTTCGCCTCGGCTTTGCGCCCGACACCGCGACGAGCGCGGCAGAGGCCGAATGGCGCGTGGCACGCGGGCATCCGGAGCCGCCGCGCGTCGTGCTGCGGTATCTCGGGGTGTGGGACACGGTCGGCGCGCTCGGCATCCCCTTCGGCTTCACCCCGGCACGGCTCACTGGCGCCTACAGCTTTCACGACACCACCCTGTCGCATTGCGTGCGCGCCGCACGCCACGCCGTCGCCATCGACGAGCGCCGTCGCTTCTACGCGCCCGCACTCTGGGACAACATCGCCGCGCTGAACGCCGCCAGCTCGGGCACCCCTTACCGGCAGGAATGGTTTCCCGGCGATCACAGCTCGGTCGGCGGTGGCGGCAAGGTGCATGGCCTCGCGGTGCAGGCGCTCGACTGGCTGCGCGACGGCGCCGAAGCGGCCGGGCTGCGCTTCGATGATCGCGTGCTGGCCCCGATCCTCGCGCGCGCCGATCCTGGCGCCCCGCTCGCGAGCACGCCCGATCCGGGCCCACTGATGCGGCTGATGCTGCTCTTCAGCGCCGACCGACAGGGGCCGGCCCGGCCCGAGGACGTCTCTCAGGCGGCGCG
>PUKW01000125.1 GCA_003550665.1 Paracoccaceae bacterium
CGCCTGAAACTCCGGTAAGAGGTGGAGCCGCATCCGCTCTATGCCGCCGCCTGCAAGGCGAGGAAGGATCACGAACAGCTTCATGGACCTTTCGCTCCTCTGCCAATGGTGGTGTGAGGAACCCATCGGCACACCGAGATTTCCCCTCTTTCGCCCTTGGGCGTGCGATGTCGACTATCTGTTTGCATAGAGCAGCAGGCCCTAGGCTCTTGTCTTCATCTGATACAGCAAAGAATCCCAGTCGCTGACCATGCGGTCGAGAGAGAAGCGTTCTTCAGCGCGCTTGCGAGCCGATCCGCGGTGGCTTGTTAACGATTCTGGGTTGTCGAGCAAAGAGAACACCGCGGTTCCAAATGCTTTGGCATCGTCTGCGATACACAGACGACCCACAGTGTCATCTACAGCCTCGGACATGGATGAGACCTTGCTGGTTACCACGGGCGTCCCGCAAGCGAGCGCTTCCATGATGCAGCGTGCCAAACCTTCACCACGGCTCGGAAAAAGCAACAGATTCGCTTTGCGATATTCGTCGCGGACCTGTTCGAGATTCAGGCGACCTAGTGCGTGCATGTTGTCAGGTAGGTGACGCCCCAGTACTGGGGCCGCGGGACTTCCCGTGTAATAGAGCTGGAAGTCCGAACCCAGTCTCCGCATGATGGGTGCAAGCAGGTCTGAGCCTTTGCGCCGGGACAAGGTTCCTACGTACAGTAAGCGATAAGGCGGGCGCGGTGTAGCGCGAAGCGCGTTGGGCGCCGGCGAGAAAAAATTGGTATCCACGGCGTTAAGTATCACTGTGGGTCGTGGTACCCCCAAGCGCTCTGCGAACACGTTCGCGGTGTACTCGCTCACGGCAACCACAGCATCCGCACGCTTGGCGCTCGCTATAACGAACCGGCGAATCACCTGCTCGTGGTAAAACCGCTGTGCGCGGCTTTTGTATGGTGCAAGGGCCGGATCTAGGACGAAGAGCCTTTCGACCGTGACCATCGGGATGCCGGGCCGTTTGAAGGCGAAGCCATTCCAAGTGTTGGTAATCGTCACATCACAGCCGCGCGGCGGTCGTGCCGTCCAAAGCAACCAAGGCGTCAGCTCAAAGGCATGCGGGAAGGCTTGGACGGTGACTCGATGCCCACGATCCCTCAATCCATCGGCCAAAGCCACGGTGGACACATCTGCCCCCGTGCCCGCAGCGATGTAGGGGAGCCAGATGTTCAAGGTGCCTTGCCTACCAAGCCCGCGGATAGCAGGCGGGTTCAAGCGCCTGACCCGAATGGTGGTTACGCGAACCCCTCAAAGCCATACGCCAAGAACCTTCTAAAAGGTGCGAGCGGTCCAACAGCGGTCCATGCTTCCGCCGCAGTTTGCCCACATGCTCAAATGCCCGGCCAGGGGCCTCGTCCATCGTGCGGGGGTAGAGGAATGTGGAGTACGTCTGAAACAACGGCCCGTCCGGTTCCTGAGTGGTACGAGGATTCTCGCACAAGTCAAGTGACGAATGATGGGCCTCGGGAGTTGGTTTTGTCCCGGGGCACCGCGGCTTGAATGGTGGAGTCAGCATCACACCGTCCAAGCAGTCTCACGCTCTCCGTAGAAGAAGGATAAACGTCGGCAAAACGGCCCAAATGAGGTCGAGCAACCTCGATGGAAACAACGCCGCGAAATGGGCCGCGAAGCCGCCTTTTTCCACCTCACCCATGGCTTGAATGGCACTACCGGCAGCAGAAGTCGACTGCAGACCAGCAGTGCGCAACAACCGCCTTAATCGCAGTGGCCCTGGTGGATGGCAGTCGTAAGGCGTTCGGTTCCGAGTCACTCGAAGATAGCTGTCCGCGATGCGCCTAGGCAGCCAGCTCAGGAATGCAAGCCCGTAGTGGGGCTCGACCAAGGCCCAGCGATTCGGCACCGCGAGATACGCGAGGCCGTCCCCGCGCAGCACGCGGTGGATCTCGCGCAGATGGTCCAGCTGCGCTGATCGGTCCCCGACGTGCTCGATCACGTGATTCGAGACCACGACGTCGAAAGACTCCTCAGGAAACGGTAGCGTGGTTCCTTCGACCCGCGTGAACGTGAAACCTTCGTGAACGATCCTCTGATCTTCCAGGTCGACCGCGTCCACTTTGCCCATGGCGCCGCCTCGCTCGGCGAGCTGTGCCGCGATAACTCCTGCGCCGGCCCCAATATCAAGGATCTTGGCACCAAGGAGCGAACGTTCCTGCTCGAGAATCCGGATGATCTTCTCGGCCTTGCGGCGCCGCGAGTCGAGATTGCGACAGGCGTGGCTGGATTTCTCGCTGGGGTTATGGTCCATGGAATTCGAGTCTGGGGCCGGTTTCGCCTTGAAATATCGCCGTTTGTGCTCAGAGGGAACAACTTCTTTCGTCTCAAATCAGGGAGCGGTACAGTGCCTCGAACTTGCGGAGGGTGACGCTCCAGTCGAAATGCTCCAGCGCGAAGGTGCGGCCGCGTTCGGCGAGTGTGCGCATTCGTTGCAATTGCTCGAGGGCATCGCGGATGGCCGCGGCCAATGCCTGCGGATCGCCCGGCGGCACCAGAATCCCGGTTTCGCCGTCCCGAATCACATCCCGGACCGCGGGCAGGTCGGAGGCAATCACGGCGCAGCCGCAGCCCATCGCCTCGACCATCACCAGGCCGAAGCCCTCCTGGTCTCCGTCCGCGGCCTCCACGAAGGGGAAGACCGCGATCGCCGCAGCTTGGTAGTGTCGGGGGAGCGATTCGTGGGGTACCGGTCCGGTGAAGTGCACGAAGTCGTGAAGCCGAAGAGCCTGGGCTCTTTCCGCCAGTGAATCCGCCAAGGGCCCATGACCGACGATTTCGGCGCAATAGGGAACGGGGTCTTGCGACAGCTTATGAAGAGCGTCCAGCAGATGCTCAAGACCCTTCTTCGGGACCAGCCGGCCGACATACACCAGCCGCGTGGGATCCCGGTGTACGGCGTCCGTTGCGGGAACGAATCGCTGCCGCAGATCCGTCCCCATCGGGATCACTTCGGCATCGGCTCCCGGCGCGATCTCCCGCACCGTTGAGGCCATCGCCCGGCTCACCACACTGACCCCATCACAACGTTGGAGGATCGCACGCTTCAAGTGCGTGAGCAGCGGGCCGCGCAGCCCGAAAAGGTCGCCCCCGTGGCTTGTGCACAGGATGGGAACGCGGCGGTTTGCGAGCACGCGGGCCACGATCGCGGCGAAACCCTGCGGAATCAGCCAGTGCGCGTGGATCAATTCGATCCGGGGTTCACGGCGGAGGCGTCGCATTGTGGTCCAAACCAGCGATGCGAAGAAAAACGGCAGCTGGAC
>PUKW01000215.1 GCA_003550665.1 Paracoccaceae bacterium
AACCTCGTGCTGCACCTGCCGGCGATGGCGCGCGCGGCGGGGGTGCAGCTCGACATCCAGGACTTCGCCGACATCGCGGAGGTGGTGCCGCTGATGGCGCGGGTCTATCCCAACGGACTTGCCGACGTGAACCATTTCCACGCCGCGGGCGGGCTCGGCTACATGATCGGCGAGCTGCTCGAGGCGGGGCTGCTGCATCCCGACACCATGACCGTGGCGGGCGACGGGCTCGCGCACTATACCCGCGAGCCCCGGCTGATCGACGGCGCGCTGACCTGGCGGGAGGGCGCGCGCGAAAGCGCCAATCCGCGCATCATCGCCCCGCTGTGCGATCCCTTCCAGCCCACGGGCGGGCTGCGCGAGCTGCGCGGCAATCTCGGGCGCGGCGTGATCAAGACTTCGGCCGTGGCCGAGGACAACCTCACCGTCGAGGCCCCGGCGCGCATCTTCGAGGATCAGCAGGCCGTCAAGGCCGCCTACCGGGCCGGGGAATTCACCGAGGACGTCGTCGTGGTGGTGCGCTTTCAGGGACCGCGCGCCAACGGCATGCCCGAGCTGCACGCGCTGACCCCGACGCTGTCGGTGCTCATCGATCGCGGGCTCAAGGTCGCGCTGGTGACGGATGGCCGCATGTCGGGTGCAAGCGGCAAGGTGCCCGCGGCGCTGCATATCAGCCCCGAAGCCGCCGCCGAGGGCCCGCTCGCGCGGCTGCGCGACGGCGACATGGTGCGGCTCGATGCGCGCGCCGGAGTGCTCGAGACGACCGCGCCCGATTTCGACGCCCGCCCCCCCGCGCAGGTCGATCTGTCGGCCAACCAGGTCGGGATCGGGCGCGAGCTGTTCGCCAGTTTCCGCGAGCATGTCGGCCCCGCAACGACCGGCGCGAGCGCCATCGCGCCGGTGGCGGAGGGCGCGGCATGAGCCCGATCGCCGATCTGTGCGCGCGCGCGCCGGTGATCCCGGTGCTCACCATCGAGGACGTCGCCGAGGCGCGCCCGCTGGCCGAGGCGCTGGTGGCGGGGGGGCTGCCGGTGCTGGAGGTGACGCTGCGCACCGAGGCCGCGCTCGACGCGATCGCCGCGATGGCCGAGGTCCCCGGCGCCATCGTCGGCGCCGGCACGTTGCTGCGCGCCGAGGACCCCGCGGCGGCACAGGCGGCGGGGGCGCGCTTTGGCGTCTCGCCCGGTACCACCGAGGCCCTGCTGACGGCCTGCACCCGCATCGCGCTGCCGCTCCTGCCCGGCGCCGCGACGGCGAGCGAGGTGATGCGGCTGATGGAGCATGGCTTTGAGACGGCGAAGTTCTTCCCCGCCGAAAGCTCCGGCGGCGTGGCCGCCCTGCGCGCGCTGGCGGCGCCGCTCAAGGGGATGCGTTTCTGTCCCACGGGCGGGATAACGGCGGCGACGGCGCCGGACTACCTCGCGCTCGATTGCGTGCCCTGTGTTGGTGCGAGCTGGGTTGCGCCGCCGGCGATGGTTGCGGCGCGCGACTGGGCGGGGATCGAGGCGCGCGCGCGGGCGGCCGCGGCACTCTGAGACGTCAGGAGCCGACCCGCCCGGAGCGCCCGCCGCGCCGGCGCGGGGGCTCTGCATCGCCTAGCCCCTCCTGCAGCACCTGCGTCATCGGGTGCCCCGCCACGTCCCCATAGGTCGCGAGGAGCACACGCAGCGCGGCGCGCTGGTCGATGCCCTCGGGCAGGCTGAGCGCCCAATCCAGGAAGATCGAACGGCATTCCGCCGCGGTGATCCCCGCGATGGCATAGCTTTCGCGGATCAGCCCCTTGGGATCGACATCCTCGGACCGCATCACTTGCCCCATCGCCCTCAGCCCTCCTCATGGTCGTCCAGCAGCGCGTCGATCACGGTGGCGGCCGCGGCCGTGCGCTGCGCGAGTGTCGCGCGCAGTTCCCCGATATCCTCGGCGCCGGTCTCGCGCAGCAGGAACGCGCGCGCGCCCTCGCCGAGCGCCTCGGGATCGAACGCGTCGTCGGTGATCAGCCGCGCCGCGCAATGCACGCGCCAGCACAACCGGTAAGCCGACAGCAGCGTCTCGGCCGCCTGCCGCCCGAGCCAGCCGTCGCGCCGTCCGGCCTGGATCTGCGCCTCGATGCGGCGTGCCGGCGAGCCGGCGCGCAGCGCCACGGTCTGTGCGGCGAGCTCGATATCGAGGATGCGCCCGGGGCCGAGCTTGGCCTCCCATGGCCCCTGCCCCGGCTTGGCGTTGCGAAGTCGCGCGCGCATCTGGGCGACATCCGCGCGCACCGTAATTCCCTTGCCCTTCTCGGGCAGAAGCGCGCGGCGAAACGCCTCGACATCGTCGCCGATCCCGCGGTCACCGGCCACGCGCCGCGCCCGCGTCAGCGCGAGATGCTCCCAGGTCCAGGCCTCGCCCGACTGGTAGCTGCGAAACGCCGCGAGCGCGGTGGCCACCGGCCCCTGCCGCCCCGATGGGCGCAGCCGCATATCGACCTCGTAGAGCTGCCCCTCGGCCATGCGCGCCGACAGCGCAGTCACGAAAGCCTTGCTCAGCCGCGCGTAATAGGTCGGCGTGGTCAGCGGCCGGGGTCCGTCCGATCCCTCGGCGCCGTCGGCGTCATAGATCACGATGATGTCGAGATCGGAGGCCGCGTTGAGCCGCCCCGCCCCGAGGCTGCCCATCCCGAAGACCACCGCCCCGCGCCCCGGCGGCTCGCCGTGCTTGCGCGCGAACTCCGCCACGACATGCGGCCACAACGCCGAGAGCACCGCCTCGGCAAGCTCGGCATACTGCTGCGCGGCCTCGAAGGCGTCGATGAGCCCGCGCAGGTGATGCACGCCGATGCGGAAATGCCATTCCTTGACCCAACCGCGCGCGACATCGAGGCGCCGCTCGTAGTCGTCGGCCGCATCGAGCCGCGCGGCCACGTCGTCAAGAAGCGCGTCGGGGCCCGGCCAGTCGGCGAAGAAATCGCCGCCGATCACGGCGTCGAACACCCTTGCATTGCCGGCCAGATACTGCGCCAGCCGCGGCGAGGTGGCGCAGATATCGACGATCAGGTCGATGAGATGCGGATTGGCCTCGAACAGCGTGAAAAGCTGCACCCCGGCGGGCAGCCGCGCGAGAAAGGCGTCGAGCTGCGCGAGCGCCTCCATCGGGTTGGCGGCGCGAAACAGCCGGGTGAGAAGCTCCGGGCGCAGCCGCGCGAAGATCCGCCCCGCGCGCTCGGAGCGCAGCGCCGGATAGCTCTGCCAGCGCTCAACGATCGCGCGGGCATCCTCGGGCAACTCCGGTTCGGCCTCGGCAGTGTCGGGGGAGAAGAAGCCCTCGGTCAGCTCGGCGACCCGCTCAAGCCGCCCGCGCAGCTGCGCGCACAGCGCCGCGGTGTCGCCCTCGCCCATGAAGCGGGCGAGCCGGTCGAAGCCCTCGGCACTCCCTGGAAGCTCCTGGGTCTGCGCATCGTTGATCATCTGCAGCCGGTGCTCGACTTCGCGATGGGCGCGGTAATTTTCGGCAAGCTCGTCGGTGACCTCGCGCGGCACCCAGCGCTTGTGCGCAAGCTGATCGAGCGCCTCGACCGTGGCGCGCGCGCGCAGATCCGGGTCGCGCCCGCCGGCGATGAGCTGGCGCGTCTGAGTGAAGAACTCGATCTCGCGGATGCCGCCGCGGCCGAGCTTCATGTCGTGCCCCTCGAGCACGAGCTTGCCGCCGAGCTGCCGGTGCGCGCGGATGCGCAGGCGCATGTCATGGGCGTCCTCGATGGCAGCGAAATCGAGATGCCGGCGCCACACGAAGGGGCGCAGTGTCTCCAGGTAGCGCTCCCCGGCGGCGATGTCGCCCGCGCAGGGGCGCGCCTTGATATGCGCGGCGCGCTCCCAAGTGCGGCCCATGCTCTCATAGTATTGCTCGGCCGCCTCCATCGACATGCAGACCGGCGTGACCGAGGCATCCGGGCGCAGCCGCAGATCGGTGCGAAAGACGTAGCCATCGGAAGTGCGATCCGACAGCAGCGCCGCCATGCGCCGGGTGACACGGATGAAGGCCGCGCGCGCCTCGAGATAGTCATCGGCGTCGAAACGGCTCTCGTCGAAGACACAGATGAGGTCGATGTCGGAGGAATAGTTCAGCTCCTCCGCCCCCATCTTGCCCATAGCGAGCGCGACGAGCCCGGCACCGGTGGCGGCGTCCCCGGGTGCGGCGCCGGGCAGCTTGCCGCGCCGGATCTCCGCGCCGACCAGCGCGGTGAGCGCGCAATGCACCGCCCGGTCGGCAAGCCGGGTGAGTGCGCCGGTGACATCCTCGAGCGTGAAGGCGCCGCCGAGATCGGCCAGCGCCACCATGAGCGCCACGCGCCGCTTGGCGCGGCGCAGCACCGGCCCGAGATCATCGGGCGCGACGTCGTCGAGCCCGGCGAGTTCGGCTGCGACCGCGTCCTCGGGCGAAGCCGAGAGCGCCGGGTCGAGCCAGTTGGCCTCCTGCGCCATCAGCGCGGCGAGATGCGGGCTGCACCCGGCCGCGCCGGCGATCAGCTCGCGCAGTTCCGGGGGCTGGTCGGGAAAGCGGCCCGCCGCCTCGCGCCCGCGGTCGGCGTCAAAGGGCAGCGGCGCGCGGCGCAGGCGGGATGCGAGGGTCATGGCCGCAGCATGACGCCGCGGCGCGGCGCGGTCAACGCCGCCGCACCGGGTTGCCCTCGCGCGGCGGCGCGGTCATGTTGCGCGTAGCGCAGGCGGGAGACGGGCATGAGCAAGAGCCTCAAACGAGTGAATGACGCGCTCGCCGCAGCCGGGATCGAGGCACGGGTGCTGGAGATGGAAGGCTCCACCCGCACCGCCGAGGAGGCCGCGGCGCAGGCGGGATGCGCGCGCGACCAGATCGTCAAGTCGATCCTGTTTCGCGGCGCGGACTCCGGGCGGCTGCGGCTGTTCCTGACGGCGGGCGGCAAATCGGTCTGTCCCGACCGCGCCGCGGCGCTCGCCGGCGAAGCACTCGGCAAGGCCGATGCGCAGCAGGTCCGCGCGGTGACGGGCTTCGCCATCGGCGGCGTCGCGCCGCTGGGCCATCTGAGCCCTGTCGAAAGCTGGATCGACCCGCGGCTTCTGGAGTTCGACCTGGTCTGGGCTGCGGCGGGAACGCCGCGCCATATCTTCGCCGTCGCGCCGCAGGCGCTGCGCCATGTCGCAGGGGCCGCGCCCGCGGCCTTCACTCTCTGAGGTCGTGATGCTGCACAGCGCCGAGAACCTGCCCGATCCCGAGCTGCAGCCCGAATACTACGCCGATGTTCTCGGCAAGCGGCTGTTTGCGTGGGTGGTGGACAGCATCCTGCTGCTGCTCCTGACGGCGATGGTGATCCTGTTCACGCTGTTCACCGCGCTCATCGCGCTGCCGGTCGTGTTCATTGCGGTCAACCTCGCCTACCGGACGGTGACGCTGGCGCGCTACGGGGCGACGCCGGGGATGCTGCTGACGGGGATCGAGCTGCGTGATGCGCGGGGGCGCCGGCCCGACCCGGTCACGGCGCTCCTGCACACCGCGGGTTTCGTCGTCGCGAGCGGCTTCATCATTCCGCAGATCGCGTCGATCGCGCTGATGCTGGTGACGGCGCGGCGGCAGGGGCTGGTGGATCTCCTGCTCGGCTCGACGGTTATAAACAGGCCGGGCGCGACATGACCCTGTCGAAAGCGGGACTTGGCGCGCCGCGAGGCAGTTGCTAGGTTCCGGTTGAACAGACCCGAGGTCGAGATGCGCCACACGCTCCCGCTGGCTCCTCAATTCTATGTCACGGCGCCGCAGCCCTGCCCCTATCTGCAGGGCCGGATGGAGCGCAAGCTGTTCACCGGGCTGCACGGCGACTCGGCGTCGACGCTCAATGACGCGCTCTCCAAGCAGGGATTTCGCCGCTCGCAGAACGTGCTCTATCGCCCCGCCTGCGCCGATTGCGCCGCCTGCATATCGGCGCGCATCCGGGTGGCGGATTTCCGCCCCAGCCGCAGCCAGCGCAAGGCGCGCAACCGCAATGCCGGGCTGCGCCGCCAGCCGGCCCGCGCCTGGGCCACGGACGAGCAATATGACCTCTTTCGCCGCTATCTCGACAGCCGGCATGCCGATGGCGGCATGGCGGACATGGACGTGTTCGAATTCGCCGCGATGATCGAGGAGACGCCGGTGAGCTCGCGCGTCGTCGAATACCGCCAGTGCGACGACGACACGGACCGGCTGACGGCGGTGTGCCTGACCGATCTGCTCGATGACGGGCTATCGCTGGTCTATTCCTTCTTCGAACCCAAGGCCGCGCGCGCCAGCATCGGCACCCACATGATCCTCGATCATATCGAGATTGCCCATGCGGCCGGGTTGCCCTATGTCTATCTCGGCTATTGGGTGCCGGGCAGTCCCAAGATGGCCTACAAGGCGCGGTTTTCGGCGCTCGAGATCCACCATCGCGGTGAATGGCGCGAGCTTGGCGACCCGGCTGCGTATTCGAGCACCACGCACCCGCTGGCCGTCGAGCCGATCGCCGAGCAGGTCTCGCGGCTGCGCCTGCCCGACACCCTGCCGACGACTGTGGGCAGCCGCTGAGCGGTCCGGCCGCCCGGAACCCGTCGGGAATGCCTGGAAGCCGGCTCCAGGCAACATCGCCTAGAGCGCGTCGCGTTCATTCGCATTCACGCGCCGCCCTCTAACCTCTTGAAATCGCATGTCCGAGGAGCGCAAAACCGGTCCCCACTTTTGCGCGCCATGCTCTAGAAGTAGAGCGACACGTCGCGGTGATCGGCCATGCAGGCGGCGACCTCGAGCGCCTGATCGCGCGTCAACCGCGACTGCTCGCGCAGGCCGAGCGTCGCGCGGCTCTCCGACTCGAGCGCTTCGAGCGGTTCCAGAACCGCCTCCTGCGCCGCGGCGCGCCAGGCGATTTCCTCCTCGAGCGTGGCGACCGCGTCGGGAACATGCTCGGCCGCTGCATCGGCGTCGGGGGTCTCGCGGTCGAGGGCGCGGCGGATATCCTGCATATACGACTCCAGCACCTGCGTGCCGGCGATTTCGCGCAGGTCGCGCTCGACGATCTGCACCCGCTCGACGGCCTCCTCCGGCGCGAGCGATCCCTCGGCGAGGGCGTCGATCCAGTCCGGAATCGCCGCGACGCGCGACTCGATCTCGGCCAGATCGGCGCCTGCGCGGATTTCGGCGATCAGATCGCGCAGGGCGACGTAGCCCTGATCGGCGGCGCGCTGATAGGCGGTGCGGGCCTGCTGCTCGGCGTCGACAAGCTCGCGGAAGGCATCGCGCGCCTCTTCCCAGCCGTCGGGGCGCTCCGCCTCCAGCGCCGCGCGCTCATCCTCGAGGTCACTGATGCGCGCTTCGAGCCGCGCGCGCCCCGCCACGGCGGCGTCATCGTCACCGCGAAAATCGCGCATCTGGTCGCGCGCGGCGTCGATGCGGGTATCGATCGCGGTGGCCTCGCGGCGGATCCGCGAAACCTCGCGATGCAGTGGCCGGTATTCCGGCGCGGCGGCGTTTACGGCGTCCTTGGCCGCGATCAGGTCGCGCATGTGACCGAAGCTGTCGTCATAGCCCTCGAGCGCCTGCGCGACATCGCGCGCCGCGTCCTCCGGCAGCACCTCGTAATCCGCGGCGTCGAGATCGGCCATGGGGCCGCGAAGGGAGTCCTCGCGCCGTGGCACCTCGCGCATCAGATACTCCTCGA
Source organism: Paracoccaceae bacterium (assembly GCA_003550665.1). GTDB lineage: Bacteria > Pseudomonadota > Alphaproteobacteria > Rhodobacterales > Rhodobacteraceae > Alkalilacustris. Next base: position 7,679 of record PUKW01000215.1, read on the forward strand.
CGCAGGGCTGCAGGCGCGGGTTGCGCGGCGGCGGGGCCTGCTCGGACAGAAGCGACATCCGCGTCGGCAGGTAATTGACCATGCCGGGGTTGAACCCCACGATCACCAGCGCAAGGAGCTGCAGCGCGATGAAGGGGATCACGCCCTTGTACATCGACAGCGTCTTGACCGTCGAGCTTGCCACCCCGCGCAGGTAGAACAGCGCGAATCCGAAGGGCGGCGTCAGGAACGAGGTCTGGATGTTGAGCCCGATCATCACCCCGAGCCAGACGGCGGTGACATTGGCCTCCGGGTTCATCAGCAGGATCGGCGCGACGATCGGCACCACCACGATCGCGATCTCGATGAAGTCGAGAAAGAAGCCGAGCAGGAAGATCACCACCATCACGACGAAGAACTGCGCCCAGAAGCCCCCCGGCAGCGTCGAGAGATACTCCTTCACGTAGATTTCGCCGCCGAAGGCCCGGAACGCCGAGATCAGCATCGCCGCGCCCAGCAGGATGATGAAGACGAGCGACGCCGTCTTGGCCGTCTCGGTCATCACGAGGCGCAGCGTGTTCTCGATGCGGAAGGTCCGCCAGGTGCTCCAGCCGAGCCCGAAGAGCAGCACCGCGACCGCGAGCCCCGCGAGCAGCACGCCGAGCACGTCCGCATCGGTCTCCATGCGGCGGACATTGAGATCGAAGACCTGCTGCAACCCGTAGATCGCGACGATCGCCGCAATCGCGATCAGCGCCGGCAGGTAGCGCGCGCGCCCGTCATGCAGCTTGTAGCCCGCCATCACCGTGGCCCCCGCCGCGCCGACCGCGCCGGCCTGCGTCACCGTGGCCACCCCGGTGATGATCGAGCCGAGCACCAGCACGATCAGCAAGAGCGGCGGCACCGTGTTGAAGAACACGCTGAGCCAGAAATCGCGGTCCATGCGCCCCTCGATGGGCACGGCAGGGGCGCTCTTGGGGCGCAGGAGCGCGAAGACCAGGATATAGGCGACATAGAGTCCGACCAGCACGAGCCCCGGCACCAGCGCGCCCATGAACATGTCGCCCGCACTCGTCGAGGTCACGCCGAACTGCGAGGGCATCGCGAATTCGCCGGTCGCTTCCTGGAACTCCTGGGTGCGCAGTTGCGCGGCCTGATCGACGGCCGAGGAGAGCTGATCGGCGAGGATGATGAGCACGATCGAGGGCGGGATGATCTGCCCGAGCGTGCCCGAGGACAGGATCGTGCCGGTGGCAAGCGGCTGCGAATAGTTGTTGCGCATCATCGCGGGCAGCGAAATCAGCCCCATCGCGACCACGGTGGCCCCCACCACCCCCGTCGTCGCCGCCAGCAGCGCGCCCACCACCACCACCGAGATTCCCAGCCCCCCGGGCAGCGCACCGAAGAGCTTGGCCATCGTCACGAGCAGATCCTCGGCGATGCGCGAGCGCTGCAGCATGATCCCCATGAACACGAAAAGCGGAATCGCGATCAGCGTGTCGCGGTCGGCCTCCCAGTATATGCCGCGAAAATTCGTCACCCCGGCGCTGATCCATTCGATCGCGCTGCCGCTCAGGAAGAAGCTGTTGGCGTTGCCCGTGAAGATCCAGCACGTCGCCGCGGCGAGGCCGATTGTGAGGATCCCTGCCCCCGGCAGCGCGAAGGCCACGGGAAACCCCACCCCGAGCGCGGCCACTAGGGTCAGCACGAGAATGCCGAGGAACACGAGCTCCATGGATCAGTACCCCATCTCGGCCTGGCTCCGGCGGCGTTCGAAATCGCGCAGCGCCTCGGGCTCGCCGCGCCATTCCGCGGCCGCGCGCAGCACCATGGCGGCGAACTGAAACAGCATCGTCACCGCGAAGATCGCGAGATAGACGGCGAGCAGGTATTTCGTGAACATGCCGTAGCTCTGCTGACTCTGCTCGAATCGCAGGAAGGGGCCGACGATCTGGCTCGCGCTCGTGGCGGTGCCGTAGATCAGGATGATCCAGCACATCGGCATCCCCAGAACCACCGCGCCGATCCCGTTGACGAGCGCGCGGCTGCGCAGGCGCATCGCCGAATAGAAGATATCGACCCGCACATGCCCCTCCTCGACCAGCGTGTAGGCCGAGGCGAACAGGAACAGCGCCGAATACCACATGCGCACGAGATCGGTCATCAAGGCCTGCTCGTAGGAAAAGACGAAGCGCCCGATGACCAGTGCGAGCTGCGCGACCACCACCAGGAGCGCGAGCCAGATGAAGCCCAGCGTGCGCGTGAACAGCGCCACGACGAAACCCGCCGCCACGAGCGGCATGTGCAGATAGGCGCCGCGAAAGCTCGTGCGCCCGAGATCGGACGCGATCTGCGACCCGACGATCCCGGACAGTGCCTGCTCGATGCGCAGGAAGGACACCAGCGCATCGCCGATACCGACGAAAAGCACCGCGAAGAACGCCCCGCGCGCGATGTAGCGCACCAGCGCCGAGATCAGCTCGCTCTCCGCGTGCAGGCTGCGCATCCGCCCCTGCGCCGCGACGGCGACGGCCGCCACGAGCGCCACCGCATAGCCGAGCGCCGCCGCCGTGCCGCCCGCGCCGAGCGCCGAGGCCCCGGGCAGACCAAGCCAGAAAACGAGATAGGTTTCGAGCAGGAGCGCGCCGGTGAGCGTCACCGTCGCCCATGCGAGCAGCCTGAGCACGAATGCCGCCAGTCCCTGCGCTGCCAGTGGCTGTGCCATCGCGCCGAACCCCGTCGCCCGCCCGAATTGGGCCGGGGTGCACGGCGTCGCCGCCGCGCACCCCGGTCAGCCCCGAACGGGGCCGGTTGCGCGCCTCAGATCCCGAGCACGCGGTTGCGCTGCTGCAGGAAGGCGGTCTCGGAGATGTTGAGCCAGCCGCCGGCATCGGCGCGCGCCGCGAGGAACGACTCGTGCATGCGGTTGGCAAGGTCGGAATGCTCGCGCACCTCCTCGAAGACCTCGTCGGAGGCCCGACCGAACGCGTCGAAGACGTCGTCGTTGAAGGTGCGCGTCTCGACGCCGTGATCCTCGATCAGGCGCGTCAGGTAGCGCCCGTTATTGGCGTTGTACTCGGCCATCATCCGGTCGTTTTCCATCAGGCAGCAGGCCTCGATCGCCTTCTGCTGCCATTGCGGCAGGCTGGTGAGCCATTCCTTGTTCATCGAAAACGAGATCGCCGCACCCGGCTCCTGCGGACCGGGATTGTAGAAGTAGCGCGCCGCCTCGTGGAAGTTGAGGTAGAAATCGTTCCAGGGCCCGACGAACTCGGCCGCGTCGATCGCCCCCGACACGAACGCCTCGTAGATCTCGCCGGCGGGCAGCGACACCACCGAGACACCCAGGTTGGTCATCATGTCGCCGCCGATGCCGGGGACGCGGAAGTTCAGCCCACGGAAATCCTCCGGGCTGTTGATCTCGGTGTTGAACCAGCCGCCGGGCTGGCAGCCGGTGTTGCCGGCGAGAAAGCCCTTGAGCCCGTACTCGTCGCCGAGCTCGTCCCACAGCTCTTGCCCGCCCATGTAGTGGATGAAGGCGTTCTGCTCGAGCGCGGTCAGCCCGAACGGCACCGAGGTGATGTAGGCGAAGGCGGGGTGCACCCCCTGAAAGTAATAGTCGGCCGAGTGGTAGGCCTGCGCGTTGCCCGAGGAGACCTCGTCGAACACGTCGAAGGCGCCCACACGCTCACCCGCGGCGTAGTATTCCGTCTCGATGGCGCCGTCGGTGGCGTCCTCGATGGCGCTGGCAAGCCGCTGCGCACCCGTGCCGATGCCGGGGAAATCGCGCGGCCAGGACGAGACGATCACCATCGAGGTGCGCGACTGCGCCACCGCGGGCGCGGCCAGCCCGGTGGCCGCAGCCGCCGAGCCGCCGATGGTCGAGGTCTTCAGAAACGAGCGACGATCCATTCATGGTCCTCCCTGTGTCATGCAGCGCCGAAGGGGCCGCAAATGCCGGGAGTTTACACAGCCGCGCACAGTGATGAAGCTGCAAATGCGGTCACGCGTGCCCAAAATATGGGCAATTGCTGCGACACCCGTGCCGCCTGCGGCGTCTGGCCGCAGAGGTGGCGCACTCTCTCCGGGCGAACATTGCGCCGCTGCAGCGCCGCCGGCAACAATCGAAAAGCCGATGCCGGGCCCGGCTTGCGCATCATTGCCGGATTTGTGGTTGACGTGCCGGCCGGGCGGTTCTACCTCTCGAGCATGTTGGAAAGTGGCGACACAAACCTTGTGGTAATTGCGGGACCCCGGCGCATGGGACGGTGACAACCGACCAGCTCGACCCCCATGCGCCCCCGATGCCCGATCGGGGGTTTTTTGTTGCGCGCGAAGCGGATGGAGAATGACGCGATGACACGCGAGATGACCGGCGCGAAGATGGTCGTTCAGGCGCTCAGGGACCAGGGCGTGGACACGGTATTCGGTTATCCGGGCGGGGCCGTGCTGCCGATCTATGACGAGATCTTTCAGCAAAACGACATCCGCCACATTCTCGTGCGCCACGAGCAGGGCGCGGCCCATGCCGCCGAGGGCTATGCGCGCTCCACCGGCAAGCCCGGCGTCGTGCTGGTGACCTCCGGCCCCGGCGCGACGAACGCCGTCACCGGCATCACCGACGCGCTCATGGACTCGATCCCCATCGTCGTGATCACCGGCCAGGTGCCGACCTTCATGATCGGCACCGACGGGTTCCAGGAGGCCGACACCGTCGGCATCACCCGCCCCTGCACCAAGCACAACTGGCTCGTGAAGGATACCGCGCGGCTCGCGGAGACGCTGCACCAAGCCTTTCACGTCGCCACCAAGGGCCGCCCCGGCCCCGTCCTCGTCGACATTCCCAAGGACGTGCAGTTCGCCTCGGCCGAGTACACACCACCGCAGAAATCCAAGACCTCGCATTACCAGCCCCGCGTGAAGGGCGACACCGAGGCCGTCACCCGCCTCGTCGAGATGATCGAGTCCGCCGAGCGGCCGATCTTCTACACCGGCGGCGGCGTGATCAATTCCGGCCCGGCGGCGAGCCATCTGCTGCGCGAATTCGTCGATGCGACGGGCTTTCCCGTCACGTCCACGCTGATGGGACTCGGCGCCTACCCGGCCTCGGGCAAGCACTGGATGGGCATGCTCGGGATGCACGGCACCTACGAGGCCAATCTCGCGATGCATGGCTGCGACCTGATGATCAATATCGGCGCGCGCTTCGATGACCGCATCACCGGCCGCATCGGGGATTTCTCGCCCGGTTCGCGCAAGGCGCATATCGACATCGATCCGTCCTCGCTCAACAAGGTGATCCCGACCGAGCTGCCGATCCTCGGGGATGTCGCGCATGTGCTCGAGGACGCGTTGCGGATCTGGAAGGCGCGCGGGCGCAAGACCAACGCCGCCGGACTCGCGAAGTGGTGGGCGCAGATCGGCGAATGGCGGGAGGTCAACTGCCTCGGCTTCACGCCCTCGCAGACCGCGATCAAGCCCCAGCACGCGCTGCAGCGGCTCGAGGCCCTCACCAAGGACCATGATCGCTACATCGCCACCGAGGTGGGTCAGCACCAGATGTGGGCGGCCCAGTATCTGGGGTTCGAGGCGCCCAATCGCTGGATGACCTCGGGCGGGCTCGGCACGATGGGCTACGGCTTTCCGGCTTCCATCGGCGTGCAGGTGGCCCATCCGGAGGCGCTCGTGATCAATGTCGCGGGCGAAGCGTCCTGGCTGATGAACATGCAGGAGATGGGCACCGCCGTGCAGTATCGCCTGCCAGTCAAGCAGTTCATCATGAACAACGAGCGCCTCGGCATGGTGCGCCAGTGGCAGGAGCTGCTGCACGGCGAACGCTACTCGCATTCCTGGTCCGAGGCGCTGCCCGACTTCGTGAAGCTCGCCGAAGCCTTCGGCGCCAAGGGCATCAAGTGCGACCACCCGTCGGATCTCGACGACGCGATCCGCGAGATGATCGAGCACCCCGGGCCGGTGATCCTCGACTGTTTGGTGGAAAAGCACGAGAACTGCTTTCCGATGATCCCCTCGGGCGAGCCGCACAACAAGATGCTGCTGGGCGAGGATACGACCGCGGAGCGCATCGGCGCCTCCGGTGCGGTGCTGGTGTAGGAGAGCGCGATGTCGGCACTTCAGATCCGCAAGGGCGCGTCGCGCCAGTCCGCCTACGACCTGCGCGACCCGCATTCCGACCTTGTCGAGACTCACACCCTCGCGGTGCTCGTGGACAACGAGTCCGGCGTGCTCGCGCGGGTGATAGGGCTGTTCTCGGGGCGTGGCTACAACATCGAGAGCCTGACCGTGGCCGAGGTCGATCACGAGGGCCATCGCTCGCGCATCACCATCGTCACCACCGGCACGCCGCAGGTCATCGACCAGATCAAGGCGCAGCTCGGGCGCATGATCCCCGTCCATGACGTCCACGACCTGACGGTGGAGGGCGCATCCGTCGAGCGCGAGCTCGCGCTCTTCAAGGTTTCCGGCAAGGGCGAGGCGCGGGTCGAGGCGTTGCGGCTGGCGGACATCTTCCGCGCCAATGTCGTCGACTCGACGCTTGAGAGCTTCGTCTTCGAGATCACCGGCACACCCGAGAAGATCGACGCCTTCGGCGAGTTGATGCGCCCGCTCGGCCTGTTCGAGATCGCGCGCACGGGCGTGGCGGCGCTCTCGCGCGGCACCGCACCGGGCGCCTGAGCGCGCGGCGTTCATCCGCAGTCGCGCGCCGCGCGCCAGCTTCGAAGTCGCATGCTCAAAGCCCGCAAGGCCGGCGCCCGCGCTTGCGCAACATGCTCAAAGGCCCGGGCGGCGGCCACGCGATTTCGCCCTTGACGCGCCGACGCCCCTCGCCTAACGACGCGCTGTCTCTCGGGGCGGAGTAGCTCAGTTGGTTAGAGCAGTGGAATCATAATCCATGTGTCGGGGGTTCAAGTCCCTCCTCCGCTACCA
>PUKW01000340.1 GCA_003550665.1 Paracoccaceae bacterium
GGCGCATCGGATTTCGTCCGGCACACGGCGCCCTCGTCATCGACGCTGTCCACGATCACCTGCTCGCGCCCGCCCACTCGGGCGGCGAGCTTCTCCTCCGAGATCCGCCGCGCGGTCTGCATGAAGCGGTCCCAGAGCTCCTGCTTGACCGCGTCGGGGACGTGATCGGGCAGGTCATTGGAGCGCGCACCCGCGACGTTTTCATATTGAAAACAGCCGACCCGCTCGAGCCGGGCCTCGTCGAGCCAGTCGAGCAGGGTCTGGAACTCTTCCTCGGTCTCGCCGGGATAGCCGACGATGAAGGTCGAGCGCAGGGTGATGTCGGGGCAGATGTCGCGCCAGCGCGCGATCTCGTCGAGGGTCCGGGCGGCCGCGGCGGGGCGGGCCATGCGCTTGAGGGTATCGGGATGCGCGTGCTGAAACGGGATGTCGAGATAGGGCAGCACGAGCCCCTCCGCCATCAGCGGGATCAGCTCGCGCACATGCGGATACGGGTAGACATAATGCAGCCGCACCCAGGCGCCGAGCCTGCCGAGCTCGCGCGAGAGGTCGGTGATATGGCTGCGCACCTCGCCGCCCTTCCAGGGATGCGGATCGTGCTTGCGATCGACGCCGTAGGCCGAGGTGTCCTGGCTGATCACCAGAAGCTCGCGCACCCCGCCCTCGACGAGCTTTTCCGCCTCGCGAAGCACCGCATGGGCCGGCCGGCTCTGGAGGCGCCCGCGCATGTCGGGTATCACGCAAAAGCGGCATTTGTGGTTACAGCCCTCCGAGATCTTGAGATAGCTGTAATGGCGCGGGGTGAGCGTCACGCCCGAGGCGGGCAGCAGGTCCACGAACGGGTCCGGGTCGGGCGGCACGGCGGCGTGCACGGCGTCGAGGACCTGCTCGTACTGGTGCGGGCCGGTGACGGCCTGAACGGTGGGGTGGGCGCCGGTGATATAGTCGGGCTCGGCGCCGAGGCAGCCGGTGACGATCACCCGGCCGTTCTCGCGCAGCGCCTCGCCGATGGCCTCGAGGCTCTCGGCCTTCGCGCTGTCGAGAAAGCCGCAGGTATTGACGATCACGGCATCGGCCCCGGCATAGTCGGGCGACAGCGCATAGCCCTCGGCGCGCAGCCGGGTGAGGATGCGCTCGGAGTCGACCAGCGCCTTGGGGCAGCCGAGGCTGACCATGCCGATGGTCGGCTGGCCGGGGCGGGCGGCACCCTCGACGCGGGCGGCGGGGGCGATGTCGGGGCGGAGTGCAGGCGGGTTCTGGCTCATCGACGCGATATAGCGATCCCGCGGCCGCGCGGAAAGGGTCAGCGGCGCCGATCGCGGCGCGAGGACATCGGCTGGAAGGCCAGCCCCACATGCGCCTCGCAATATGGCTTGCCCGGCTTGACCGGCAGGCCGCAGAACCAGAACTCCTCCGTTGCCGGATCGCCGATGGGCCATTTGCAGGTCCGCTCGGTCAGCTCCATCAGGTTCAGCTTGCGCGCGTTCTTTTCGGTCTCGCGCACGGTGGCGATGGCCTCGGGGCTGATGCCGTCATTGGAAGGCTGCGGCGGCAGGGGCTGATTGGCGGGCTGGATATGAGCGCGCACGGGCTCGACAACGGCCGGGGCGACAGGTTCGGGCTCGGGCTCGGGCTCCGGCGCCGGCTCGGGCGCCACCGCGGGCTCGGGCGGCGGCGTTTCGGCGGCGGGTTCGGCGGCGGGGTCGCTCTCGGCCGCCGGGGCCGCCCCGGCGTTGCGATTCGACAGCCCGAGCCGGTGCACCTTGCCGATCACCGCGTTGCGGGTGACACCGCCAAGCTCCTTGGCGATCTGCGACGCGGAGGCGCCTTCGCCCCACATGCGCTTAAGTAGCTCGACACGCTCGTCGCTCCATGCCATGGCACGCCTCCGGCAATAGTTCTTGGACCGCAGGCGCGCTGCGGCCCCGTGACCTTTTCCGCTCAGCCCTATTGTAAGCAGGGGCCAGAGCGATACAAGCCGTGCCGGATGAATGCAAGCGAGGCCGCGATGCGCGAGACGGGACAGATGGGCGAACGCCGCTTCGGGCGGGTCAACTGGATGGGGCTCTACACCTTGTCCGAGCGCGAGGTGCGTCGCTTCATGTCGGTCTGGACGCAGACGCTGCTCGCGCCGCTGATTACGGCGGCGCTGTTCCTGACGGTGTTCACGCTGGCGATCGGGCCGGCGCGCGGGCCGGTGATGGGGGTGCCCTTCGTGGAGTTCCTGGCGCCGGGAATCCTGATGATGAACGTGATCCAGAACGCCTTTGCCAACACCTCGTCGTCGATCGTGATCGCCAAGGTGCAGGGCAATATCGTGGACACGCTGATGCCGCCGCTGTCGCCGGCGGAGCTGGTGACGGGCTATGCCGCCGGCGGCATCGCGCGCGGGCTGGTCGTGGCGGTGGCGATCTATGTCGGGCTGGCGCTTACGCTCGGCATCGGGGTGGCGCATCCGGTCTGGGCGCTGGCCTTCGTGCTCGTGGGGTCGGCGTTTCTCAGCCTGCTCGGCATCGCCGCGGCGATCATCGCCAACAAGTTCGACCAGATCGCGGCGATCACGAATTTCGTGGTGCTGCCGCTGTCGTTCCTGTCGGGGACCTTCTATTCGATCGAGACGCTGCCGGGCTGGATGCAGACCGTCAGCTACTGGAACCCGATCTTCTACCTGATCGACGGGGTGCGTTTCGGGATGATCGGGCAGTCGGACGGGGCGCCGGGCTTCGGGATGCTGGTGCTTGTCGGGGTGACGGCGTCGATGGCGGTGCTGTGCTGGTACTGGTTTCGCATCGGTTACCGGCTCAAGCCCTGATCACCAGGGCGCGCGGCGCAGCTGGCGCAGGATCAGCGCCGCCCCGATGAGTGCGACCAGCGTCAGGCACAGATACGCCGCCGAAAAGCTGCCCAGAAGCCCGTGCAGCCCCGAGAACGCCGCCGGGCCGATCACCACGCCGGCGAAGGTGATCATGCCGACCACGCCGGTGATCGCGCCGATCATGGGCGGCGGCGACAGCCGCGCGACCTCCGCGAGGAACACCCCGTTCCAGCCCACCGCCGAGGCCCCGAACAGAACCGCAAGCACGAAGATCGCGGTTCGGGGCGTGTCGATGCCGATCAGCGCGAAGCCGACGCTCGCGAGCGCGCTGAGCACGCCCACGGCGACGAGGATCTGCGCATTGCCGCGCAGCCGGTCCGCCAGCCAGCCCCAGCCGAGCCGCCCGAGCGCCCCCGCCCCCTGCACCGCGGCGAGCAGCACCCCCGCGAGCACCGCGCCGAAGCCGAGCTCGGTCACCGCGAAGGTGACGACGAA
>PUKW01000185.1 GCA_003550665.1 Paracoccaceae bacterium
ATCTGGGAGGCGATCGAGGCGAGACGCCGCTGAGGCTCAGCCGCCTGAGGCGAAGCTCAGCCGGTAGCTCAACGCCTCGGCGACATGCGGCTGGCACACCGCATCGCTGCCGTCGAGATCGGCGATCGTGCGCGCCACGCGCAGCACCCGGTGATAGCCGCGCGCCGACAGCCCGAACCGCTCCGCCGCGCGCGCCAGCAGCCCCTTGCCCTCGGCATCCGGCGCGGCGACCTGCTCGAGCACGGCGCCCTCGGCATCGGCGTTGAGCCGCACGCCCGCATGGTCGGCGAATCGCGCCGCCTGTCGCGCGCGCGCCACGGCGACGCGTTCGGCCACGGCCGCGGAGGGTTCACCCGTCGCGGGCAGGTCGAGATCGCTCCAGGCCACGGGCGGCACCTCGACGCGCAGATCGAAGCGGTCCATCACCGGCCCCGAGATCCGCCCGAGATAGTCCGCGCCGCATTGCGGCACCCGCGCGCAGGCCCGCGCCGGATCGGCCATGTAGCCGCATTTGCAGGGATTGGCCGCCGCCACCAGCATGAAGCGGCAGGGATAGCGGGTATGGGCGTTGGCCCGTGCGACGACGACCTCGCCGGTCTCGATGGGCTGGCGCAGCGTCTCGAGCACGGTGCGCGGGAATTCGGGAAACTCGTCCATGAACAGCACGCCGTTATGCGCCAGCGAAATCTCGCCGGGCTTCGCGCCCTTCCCGCCGCCCACGATCGCGGCCACCGAGGCGGTGTGATGCGGCTCGCGGAAGGGGCGCGCGCGGCTGATGCCGCCCTCCGAGATCAGCCCGGCGAGCGAGTGGATCATCGAGGTCTCGAGCGCCTCCTGCGCGGAAAGCTCCGGCAACAGCCCAGGCAACCGCGCCGCCAGCATCGACTTGCCCGAGCCCGGCGCGCCCACCATCAACAGGTGATGCCGCCCGGCCGCCGCGATCTCGAGCGCGCGCTTGGCGCGCTCCTGCCCCTTCACATCGGCAAGATCCCGGCCCGCGGGCGCCGCGGCGACCTCGCCGGGCTGCGCCGGCGCCATCGGTGCCTGGCCGGTATAGTGGCGCACCACATCGGTGAGGCTGCGCGCGGCGAGAACCTCGGCCGCGCCGACCCAGGCGGCCTCGGCGCCGCTGGCATGGGGGCAGAGCAAGCTGCGCCCCTCCTCGGCCGCGGTCACGGCGGCGGGCAGCGCGCCGAGCACCGGCGCGAGCCGGCCGTCGAGCGACAGCTCGCCAAGCGCGAGGGTGCGCGCGACCTCGTCGCGCGGCACGATCTCGATCGCGGCGAGCAGGGCGAGCGCGATCGGCAGGTCGAAATGCGACCCTTCCTTGGGCAGATCCGCCGGCGACAGGTTCACCGTGATGCGTTTCGAGGGCAGCGCGATCGACATCGCCGTGAGCGCGCTGCGCACCCGCTCGCGCGCTTCCGAGACCGCCTTGTCGGGCAGCCCGACGATATGGAAAGCCGGCAGCCCCGGCGCGACGGCGCATTGCACCTCGACCGGCCGCGCCTCGACCCCCTCGAAGGCGACGGTGTAGGCGCTTGCCCCCATACCCGGCCCCGCAGCTTGACTGGACACACGTTATGGTTGCCAAAGCGTCAAGGCAACCCGCCCTCATTGACCGCGATGAGTCGCCAGCCTGCGCCGTCGCGCGCGATGCGGGTCAGCGACAGCGGCGCGATGTGCTGCGCAAGCGCGGCGTGCGGGGTGATGGCGCGCGCGCGCTGAACCTGGGTGAGAATCACGCCGAAATGCGCCACCGCGACGATGTCGCGGTCCGGGTGCGCCGCCGCGAGCCGGTCCACCGCCGCGCCGACGCGCGCGCTCAGATCGTTCCAGCTCTCGCCGCCGGGGGGGCGGACATCGCCGGGCGTGGTCCAGAAATCGCGCGCAAGCTCCGGGGTTTCGGCGCTGATCTCGTCATGGCGGCGCAGCTCCCAGGCGCCGAAACGCATCTCGCGCAGCTCAGGGATCTGCGCCGCGAGCGTGCCGCCAAGCGCCTCGGCGGTGGCCACGCAGCGGCGCAGATCCGAGGAGACGATGACCGCCCCCGCCGGCAACCGCGCGCGCAGCCGCGACAGCGCCGCGTGATCGGACAGATCGGCCGGCACATCCGACCATCCGACGAAGCCGCGCGCATGTGTCGGCCCGTGGCGCACCCACCAGAAGCGACTCACGTCGTGGCCTCCGGCAGCCGCCCCTTGAGCATCAGCGGCAGCCCCGCCGCCATCAGCACGGCGCAGCCCGCGCCCGCGGCAAGCGCCTGGTTGAGCCGTCCCTGTTCATCGCGAAACCGCCGCGCGAGCGCGTTGTCGGGCACCACGGACAGGCCGACCTCGTTCGACACCACCACCACGGGTGCGGCACATTGTCCCAGCGCCGCGAGCAGCCGCTCCGCCTCGGCGGCGAGATCCGCCCCGGCAAGCATCCGGTTCGACAGCCAGAGCGTCGCGCAATCGAGCAGCACGGCCTCGGACGGCGAGGCCGTCGCAAGCGCCGCGGCCGGGTCATGCGGCGCCTCCACCGAGCGCCAGTGCGGCCCGCGCGCCGCGAGATGCGCTGCGATGCGGGCGCGCATCTCGTCGTCACGCGCCTCGGCGGTGGCGACATAGACGGGGCGCGTCGTCGCCTCTTGCACCAGCCGCTCGGCAAAAGCCGACTTGCCCGAGCGCGCGCCCCCGAGCACCAGCGTCAGCCGCTCCAGCATCGCCATCCCTTCTTTGTTTGATCCGCCGCGGAACCGAAGGCGTATCACGCAACATAGAAGCATCAAGGGGAACGTCCCCCGTCGAAGGGAGCGATTGCGATGGCTTATGATGGAGACAGCGATCAGCGCTTCTCGCGCAACGCGATGAAGGCCGAGTTGCTCGATGCGGAAACCGAGCTGCGGCTCGCCTATGCCTGGCGCGACGAGCGCGACGAGGAGGCGCTGCACCGGCTGATCACCGCCTATATGCGGCTCGCGATTTCCATGGCGTCAAAGTTCCGCCGCTACGGCGCGCCGATGAACGACCTCATCCAGGAGGCCGGGCTCGGGCTGATGAAGGCCGCAGACAAGTTCGACCCCGATCGCGGCGTGCGTTTCTCAACCTATGCGGTGTGGTGGATCAAGGCGTCGATCCAGGATTACGTGATGCGCAACTGGTCGATGGTGCGCACCGGCTCGACCTCCAGCCAGAAATCGCTCTTTTTCAACATGCGCCGCGTTCAGGCCCAGATCGAGCGCGAGGCGATGGCGCGCGGTGAGCAGCTCGATGGCCACCAGCTGCGCGAGATGATCGC
>PUKW01000178.1 GCA_003550665.1 Paracoccaceae bacterium
CGGCTGGGGGCCGACAACCCCGTGGCCGAGATCGAGGCGACCTCCACGGGATCGCTGGGGCTCGACATCGCGCTGGGGATCGGCGGCGTGCCCAAGGGCCGGATCATCGAGATCTACGGCCCCGAAAGCTCGGGCAAGACCACGCTGGCGCTGCACATCGCCGCCGAAGAGCAGAAGAAGGGCGGGATCTGCGCCTTCGTGGATGCCGAACATGCGCTGGACCCCAGCTATGCGCGCAAGCTTGGCGTGAATCTCGACGACCTGCTGATCTCGCAGCCCGACACCGGCGAACAGGCGCTGGAGATCGTGGACACGCTGGTGCGCTCGGGCGCGGTGAGCATGGTGGTGGTCGATTCGGTGGCCGCGCTGACACCGAAATCCGAAATCGAGGGCGACATGGGCGACGCCACCGTGGGTGCCCAGGCCCGGCTGATGAGCCAGGCGATGCGCAAGCTCACGGGCTCGATCCACCGGTCGAACTGCATGGTGGTGTTCATCAACCAGATCCGCATGAAGATCGGGGTGATGTTCGGCTCGCCCGAGACGACCTCGGGCGGTAACGCGCTCAAGTTCTACGCCTCGGTGCGGCTCGATATCCGCCGGATCGGCGCGATCAAGGACCGCGACGAGATCGTCGGCAACCAGACCCGCGTGAAGGTCGTCAAGAACAAGGTCGCGCCGCCCTTCAAGCAGGTCGAATTCGACATCATGTATGGGCAGGGCATCTCCAAGACCGGCGAGATGATCGATCTCGGGGTGAAGGCGGGCGTCGTCGAGAAATCCGGCTCCTGGTATTCCTATGGCGACGAGCGCATCGGCCAGGGGCGCGAGAACGCCAAGACCTTCCTGAAATCGAACCCCGGCATCGCCGCCGAGATCGAGGACAAGATCCGCGCGGCCAACGGCCTCGATCTGCACATCCCGCCGGGTGAGGACGTGGTCGAGGAGGGCTGAGCGGCGCGCGCGGCAACGCGGTGGACAGCCCCGGCCCGCGCGGCTAAACGGGGCCGCAGCCGCAACCGCCGCGCCAGGGAGTCCGATGCCCAGCCTCAACGATATCCGCGCGACCTTTCTCGATTATTTCCGCCGGCACGACCACGAGATCGTGCCGAGTTCGCCCCTGGTGCCGCGCAACGACCCGACGCTGATGTTCGTCAATTCGGGCATGGTGCAGTTCAAGAATGCCTTCACCGGCGTCGAGCAGCGCGACAACCCGCGCGCCGCCACGAGCCAGAAATGCGTCCGCGCCGGGGGCAAGCACAACGATCTCGACAATGTCGGCTATACCGCGCGCCATCATACCTTCTTCGAAATGCTGGGCAATTTCAGCTTCGGCGACTATTTCAAGGAGGCTGCGATCCCGCATGCCTGGGAGCTGGTCACGGGCGAGTTCGGGCTCGACCCGTCGCGGCTCCTGGTGACAGTGTTTCACACCGACGACGAGGCCGCGGCGCTGTGGAAGAAGGTTGCCGGCCTGCCCGATGAGCGCATCCTGCGCATCGACAGCGCCGACAATTTCTGGTCGATGGGCCCGACCGGCCCCTGCGGGCCGTGTTCGGAAATTTTCTACGACCACGGGCCGCACATCCCCGGCGGCCCGCCGGGCAGCGCCGACGAGGATGGCGACCGCTTCGTCGAGATCTGGAACCTCGTCTTCATGCAGTACGAGCAGTTCGCCGACGGCTCGCGCACCGATCTGCCCAGGCCCTCGATCGACACGGGCATGGGACTCGAACGCATCGGCGCGCTCCTGCAGGGCAAGCACGACAATTACGACACCGACCTGATGCGCAGCCTGATCGAGTCCTCGGCACAAGAGTCCGAAACCGACCCGGACGGCCCCGGCCGCATTCACCACCGCGTCATTTCCGATCACCTGCGCGCCACGGCGTTCCTGATCGCCGACGGGGTGATGCCGTCGAATGAGGGGCGCGGCTATGTGCTGCGCCGGATCATGCGCCGGGCGATGCGCCATGCCCATCAGCTCGGCACGCGCGACCCGCTCATGCACAAGCTCGTGCGCGCGCTGGTGCAGAAGATGGGCGGCCATTACGGCGAGCTCACCCGCGCCGAGGCGGTGATCACCGAGACCCTCAAGCTCGAGGAGACGCGCTTTCGCACCACCCTCGAGCGCGGGCTGCGGATGCTCGACGACGCCACCGCGCGGCTGCCCGAGGGCGCGCCGCTGCCCGGCGAGACGGCGTTCAGGCTCTACGACACCTATGGCTTCCCGCTCGATCTGACGCAGGACGCGCTGCGCGAGCAGGGGCGCAGCGTGGATATCGCGGGCTTCGACGCGGCGATGGCCGAGCAGAAGGCCAAGGCGCGCGCCGCCTGGTCGGGCTCGGGCGAGACGCGCGAGGCCGCGATCTGGTTCGATCTCGCCGAGGAGCATGGCCCGACCGAGTTTCTGGGCTACGACACCGAGCGCGCGGAGGGCCAGATCCTCGCCCTCGTCGCCGATGGCGCGGCGCAGGATAGCGCCGAGGCCGGCGCCGAGCTGCAGATCGTCGTCAACCAGACCCCGTTCTACGCCGAGTCCGGCGGGCAGGTGGGCGATACCGGCACGCTCGCGACCGAGACGGGCCGCGCCCGCATCACCGATACGAAGAAGGCGCAGGGCGTCTTCATCCATTTCGCGACCGTCGAGCAGGGCCGGCTCGAGCCGCGGCAGGGCGCGCGGCTCACGGTCGACCCCGAGCGGCGCGGCCTCATCCGCGCCAACCATTCGGCGACCCACCTGCTGCACGAGGCGCTGCGGCGCAACCTCGGCGATCACGTCGCGCAGCGCGGCAGCCTTAACGCCCCGGACCGGCTGCGCTTCGATTTCAGCCACGGCACGGCGCTGACGAAGGATGAGATTCGCGCGATAACCCACGAAGTCAACGCCCATATCCGCGCTAACACCCGCGTCGAGACGAGGGTGATGAACCCCGATGCGGCCGAGGCGCTAGGGGCGCTAGCGCTCTTTGGCGAGAAATACGGCGAGGAGGTGCGCGTCGTCTCGATAGGGCGCGCGCCGGGCTCGGGCAAGGGCAGCGATGGCGACACCTACTCGATCGAGCTGTGCGGCGGCACGCATGTCGCGCGCACCGGCGAGGTTGGGCTGTTCACCATCACCGCCGACAGCGCGTCCTCAGCGGGCGTGCGCCGGATCGAGGCGCTGACCGGGGACGCCGCGCTTGCCCATCTGGGCGCGCAGGCCGAGCGTGTCGCCGCGATGGCGGAGGCGCTGCGCACCCATCCCGGCGAGGCCGAGTCCCGGCTCGAGGCGCTCATCGCTGAGCGGCGCCAGCTCTCCAACGAGGTCGCTCAGCTCAAGCGCCAGGTCGCAATGGGCGGCAGCAGTGGCGGCGGGCTGGAGACGCGCGACATTGGCGGGGTGACCTTTGCGCCGCGCCTGCTCGATGGTGTGACCGGCAAGGACCTGCCTGCCCTGATCGACGAGATGAAGGCCGAGATCGGCTCGGGCGTGGTGCTCGCCGTGGCCGATACCGGCGGCAAGGCCGCCGTCGCCGCCGGGGTGACCGACGATCTGACCGCGCGGTTCTCGGCGGTGGACATCGTGCGCGCGGCCGCACAGGCGCTCGGCGGCAAGGGCGGGGGCGGGCGCCCCGACATGGCCCAGGCCGGCGGGCCGAGCCCGGAAAATGCCGAAGCGGCCGTCAAGGCCGTCGAAACCCTGATTGGAGGATGAGATGAGCGCACTCTGGATTGGCCATGTCGAGGTGACCGACGCCGAGGCTTACGGCCGTTATGCCGAACTCGCGACGGGCGCGATCGCGGCCCATGGCGGCAGGTTTCTCGCGCGCGGCGGGCGCTACAAGCAGCTCGAGGGGCGCGACCGGGCGCGCAATGTCGTCGCGCGATTTCCCAGCTTCGAGGATGCCGTCGCGTGTTACGAATCGCCCGCCTATCAGGAGGCGCTGAGCCACGCGAAGGGTGCGGCAGAGCGCGATCTCGTTATCGTCGAGGAGACCGGCTGAGTCAGAACCGCCCCTGAAGCTCGGCGCGGCGCGGCAGGAACACCGCGAGGATTCCGAGCGCGGGCAACAGGCTGCAGGCGACGAAGATCCACTCGATTCCGCGCGCATCGGCGAGTACCCCGAGCACCGCCGCAGAGATCCCGCCAAGCCCGAAGGCCAGCCCGAAGAATATCCCCGCGATCATCCCGACGCGGCCGGGCACGAGTTCCTGCGCAAAGACCACGATCGCCGGGAAGGACGAGGCGAGAATCACCCCGATCACCGCCGACAGGATCCCCGTCCACAGAAGATCGACATGCGGCAAGAGCAGCGTGAAGGGCAACACCCCGAGGATCGAGACCCAGATCACCGTGAGTGTGCCGATGCGGTCGCCGATCGGCCCGCCGATCACCACCCCGAGCGCCGCCGCGCCGAGGAACACGAACAGCATGACCTGAGATTGCTGCGTCGTCAGCTCGAAGCGCTCGATCAGGAAGAAGGTGTAGTAGCTCGTGAAAAGCGCCGTATAGGCGTTCTTCGACAGCACCAGGAAGGCGAGGATGGCGATCGCCACCGCGACCCGCCGCCGGGTCAGCCGCAGGTCCGGCGCCGTCGTGGACGGCCCGCGCCCGGCCCGGCGCATGCGGCCATACCAGGCACCGACCTGCTGCAGGATGATCATCCCGATGAGCGCCGCGAGCGCGAACCATGCCACGCTCGGCCGCCCGAAGGGAACCACGATGAAGGCCGCGAGAAGCGGCCCGATCGCCTGGCCGAAATTGCCCCCCACCTGAAACAGCGATTGAGCCGTGCCGAACCGCCCGCCCGAGGCGAGCCGTGCAACCCGCGACGCCTCCGGGTGAAACACCGCCGAGCCCACCCCGATCAGCATCGCCCCCGCGAGCAGCATCGCGTAGCTGTCGGCGTAGGCCAGCACGCCGAGCCCCGCCATCGTCGAACCCATCCCGAAGGGCAGCGATTGCGGGATCGGATGGCGGTCCGTGTAGAGCCCGATCAGCGGCTGCAACAGCGAGGCCGTGGCCTGAAAGGCTAGCGTCATCAGCCCGATCTGCCAGAAATCGAGCGCAAACTCCGCGCGCAACAACGGATAAATCGCCGAGAGCAGCGACTGCATCACGTCGTTGAGCAGATGGCAAAGGCTCACCGCCAGAATGACGAGATAGGTACCGCTCCCAGCGCTGTCGTCTGTCTGCGTCATCTGCCGCTTTCGTGCTAACCGCCCATAAAGGACCACCGCGTATAGCCGGGCAAGTAACCCCGCGGCAAGGCCGCATCCGCGATTCGAATAAGGCAGATTCCAGCATGAAGAAACTCGTACTTGTGAGCGCGCTTCTCGCGCTTGTCTGCGCATGCGCGCCGCGCGCCGACGAAATAACCCCCGCTGCGATCAGCACATCGCAATATGTTGGCTGGGGGTGCGAGCGTCTCGCGCGCGAAAAGGCCTTTACCGACGAGGCGCTCACCCGCGCTTCGGACGAGCAGGACAGCGCCGCGCGACGCGATGCGATGACAGTATTCCTGATCGGCGTCCCGGTCAGCGGGGGCGGCGTCAAGGGCGAAGTCGCCCGGCTCAAGGGCAATCAGGAAGCCATCCGGCGGACCATGGTCGCGCGGGATTGCCCAACCGCCTGACCCCGCGCTGTTGACAGGGACCATGCGGTGCCGCGCGTCAGCGCGGCCCGGCCCAACGGGATGAGCCCCGCCTGCGGGGCGAAGACGGGCGGGAGCCCTCAGCCGGCCTGGCGCGCCGCCCGCTTGCGCTCATGCGGATCGAGGAACCGTTTGCGCAGGCGGATCGCTTTCGGCGTCACCTCGACGAGTTCGTCATCGTCGATGTAGCTGATCGCCTCTTCCAGCGTCGGCCGAGCCGGCGGGGTGAGCACCACCGCGTCGTCCTTGCCCGAGGCGCGCACATTGGTGAGCTTCTTGCCCTTGAGAGGGTTGACCTCAAGGTCGTTCTCGCGCGCATGCTCGCCGATGATCATCCCCTCATAGACCTGCTCCTGCGCGCCGATCATCATCCGGCCACGCTCCTCGAGGTTGAATAGCGCGAACGCTACCGAGGTGCCCGACTCCATCGAGACCAGCACCCCCGCGCGCCGCCCCGGGATCGGCCCCTTATGCGGCGTCCAGCCGTGAAAGAGCGTCGTCATCACCCCGGTGCCGCGCGTGTCGGTGAGGAATTCGCCGAGATAGCCAATGAGCCCGCGCGCCGGCACATGCGCGACGATGCGGGTTTTCCCGGTGCCCACCGGGCGCATCTCGACCAGGTCGCCCTTACGCGGACCAGTGATCTTCTCGACCACGGGGCCGGTATAGTCGTCATCGACATCGATGGTCACCTCCTGCACCGGCTCGAGCGTGACGCCGTTCTCCTCGCGGGTAAGCACCCGCGGGCGCGAGATCGACAGCTCGAACCCCTCGCGGCGCATGTTCTCGATGAGCACGCCCATCTGCAGCTCGCCGCGCCCGGCCACTTCGAACGCCTCGCCACCCGGCGTATCGCTGACCTTGATCGCGACATTGGACTCCGCCTCGCGCATCAGCCGCTCGCGGATCACCCGCGATTGCACCTTCTTGCCGTCGCGCCCGGCGAGCGGGCTGTCATTGATGCCGAAGGTCACCGAGATGGTGGGCGGGTCGATCGGCTGCGCCGGGATCGGCGCCTCGACGGCGGGCGCGCAGAGCGTGTCAGCCACGTTCGCCTTGCCCATACCCGACAGGGTGACGATATCGCCCGCCTCGGCGCGCTCGATCGGCTGGTAGCCGAGGCCGCGGAAGGCCTGCACCTTCGAGACACGGAACTGTTCGAGCCGGTCGCCCTCGCGCGAAAGCGCCTTGAGCGTGTCGCCTGCGGTCACCGAGCCCGATTCAACGCGCCCGGTGAGCAGGCGGCCGAGAAACGGGTCCGCCGACAGTGTCGTCGCGAGCATCGCGAAGGGCGCGTCGCGCCGCGCGAGCTGCTCCGGCGCGGGCACATGCGCGATCACCAGGTCGAACAGCGCCGACATGTCGGCGCGCGGCCCGTCGAGGCTCTCATCCGCCCAGCCCGCGAGGCCCGAGGCGTAGAGAACCGGAAAGTCGAGCTGCGCATCCTCGGCGCCGAGCCCCACGAACATGTCGAACACCTCGTCGAGCGCGCGGTCGGGCTCGGCGGCGGGCTTGTCGACCTTGTTGAGCACCACGATCGGCCGCAACCCCAGCGCGAGCGCCTTGGCGGTCACGAACTTGGTCTGCGGCATCGGCCCCTCGGCGGCATCCACGAGCAGCACGACCCCGTCCACCATCGACAGGATGCGCTCCACCTCGCCGCCGAAATCGGCATGGCCCGGGGTGTCCACGATGTTGATGCGCACATCGCCCCACTCGACGCTCGTGGCCTTGGCGAGGATGGTGATGCCGCGCTCGCGCTCGATGGCGTTCGAGTCCATCGCCCGTTCGGCCACGTCCTGGTTGTCGCGAAACGCGCCCGACTGCTTGAGGAGTTCATCGACCAGCGTGGTTTTGCCGTGGTCGACATGCGCGATGATCGCGATATTGCGAAGGTCCATTTGGGTTCTGCCTCGAATGCTGCGCTGCGGCAATACCGCAAGGCGGCGGGGAACGCCAGCCCCCGCCGCCGGATGTCGTGACTGTCGCGCCGGTTTTCAGCCGGCCCCGCCGATGTAGTGGCGGCTGTAGCGATCGCCAAGGGAGGTGAGGATTTCGTAACCGATCGTCTCGGCGGCCTCCGCGACGGCGTCGACGCCCTGGTGATCGCCGAGCAGTTCGAGGCTGTCGGGCACCGTGTCGAGATGGCTGACATCCACGGTCAGCAAGTCCATCGAAACGCGCCCCACAAGCGGGCAGGGTGTCGCGCCGGCATGGAGCTGCGCACGGTTGCCGATCAGCCGGATGATTCCGTCGGCATAGCCTGCCGCGAGCGTCGCGATGCGTGCGGGCGCCCGCGCCGTCCAGGTGCAGCCATAGCCCACGCTCTCGCCCGGCTCGACATCGCGCACCTGGATCACCGGGATCGACAGGTGCACCACCGGGCGTGCGCGCTCGAACGGGGCCCCGCCATAGAGCCCGACGCCTGGCCGCGTCATGTCGAACTGATAGCCTCGCCCGAGCAGCGTGCCGCCCGTTGCCGCGAGCGAGCGCGGCACCTGCATGCCCTCGGTCATCTGCTTGAAGGTGCTGCGTTGCTGCGGGTTCATCGGGCTGTCGGGGTCGTCGGCGCAGGCGAGATGGCTTTGCAGCAGCTCCGGCGCGCGGCCGAGCACTAGCTCGGCGACTGCGGCCCATTCGGCGGGCTCCATACCCAGCCGGTTCATCCCGCTGTCGAGCTGCACCCCGAAGGGATGATCCGGCAGAGCCTCGAAATGTCGTGTGAGCTGCTCGACGGAGTTGAGCATCGGCACGAGCCCCGCCCCCGCGATCATCTCGGCGTCGCCCGGCATGTGCCCGGAATAGACATGGATCTCCGGCCCTGGCCCGAGCACTTCGCGCAGCGCCGCCCCCTCTTCGGCCAGCGCGACGAAGAACTGCCGCGCGCCCGCCTGCGCAAGGCTGCGCGCGACGGGGCCGATGCCCAGCCCGTAGCCATCGGCCTTCACCGTGGCGGCGGTCTGCACCCCCTGGGCGGAGAGCCGGTCAAGCGCGCGCCAGTTGGCGACGAGCGCGTCGAGATCGATGGTGAGTGTCGCGCGAGCCATGCCGCGGTTTTGACAGCGCCGGCGGGCAGGTCAAGGCGAAAGCGCGCAGATGGCTCAGAAGCCGCCGCCCGGGCCCTGCTGCCACGCGCGCGCGAGGTTGGAAAAGCGCGTGAAGCGGCCCTCGAAGGCGAGCTCGACCGAGCCGATGGGGCCGTGGCGCTGCTTGCCGATGATGACCTCGGCCTTGCCATGGACCTGCTCCATGATCTCCTGCCACTTGGCCATCGCGTCGAGATCGTGGTCGCCGGGCTTCTCGCGCTCGCGGTAATACTCCTCGCGAAACACGAACATCACCACGTCGGCGTCCTGCTCGATCGAGCCCGACTCGCGCAGATCCGACAGCTGCGGGCGCTTGTCCTCGCGGTTCTCGACCTGCCGCGAGAGCTGCGACAGGGCCACCACGGGGATGTCGAGCTCCTTGGCGATCGCCTTGAGGCCCTGGGTGATCTCGGAGACCTCGTTGACGCGGCTGTCCTTGGCCGAGGCCGCGCGCACGAGCTGCAGATAGTCCACCATCAGCACGTCAAGCCCGTGCGTGCGCTTGAGCCGGCGTGCGCGCGCCGCGATCTGGCTGATCGGCAGGGCGGGGGTGTCGTCGATATAGAGCGGGCAGTTCTCGAGCTGCTTGGCGGCCTCGACGAAGCGGCGGAATTCGGCCTCGGTCATGTCGCCGCGCCGGATCTGCTCGGAGGGCACCTCGGCGGCCTCCGAGAGGATCCGCGCGGCGAGCTGTTCGGCCGACATCTCGAGGCTGAAGAAGCCGACCACGCCGCCATTGACGGTGCCCTCGGTGCCGTCGGGGCGCGGGCCGGTGCGGTACGCGCGGGCGATGTTGAAGGCGATATTGGTGGCCAGCGACGTCTTGCCCATCGACGGGCGCCCGGCGAGGATCAACAGGTCAGACGGGTGCAGCCCGCCGAGCTTGGCGTCAAGGTCGTCGAGACCTGTGGCCGTGCCCGCAAGCCCGCCATCGCGCTGATAGGCCGCGTTGGCGACATTGACCGCGTCGGTTACCGCTTTGAGAAAGGACTGGAAACCGCGCTGCGCGACGCCCTGTTCGGCGAGCTGGTAAAGCCGCTGCTCGGCATTCACGATCTGGTCGGCGGGCTCGCTCTCGACCTCGACGCGGGCGGCGCGTTCGGTGATCTCGCGCCCCAGCGCAATGAGGTCGCGGCGCACCGAGAGGTCGTGCAGCATCTGCGCGTAGTCGCGCGCCGCATAGGCCGAGATCGCCGCGCCGGCGAGCCGTGCGAGATAGGAGGGCCCCCCGAGCTGTTCGAGCCCCTCATCGCCCTCCATGAAGGCCTTGAGCGTGACCGGCGAGGCCAGCGCGTTCTTCTGGATCCGCGCCACCGCGATCTCGAAGATCCGCGCATGCACCGGATCGTAGAAATGCCCCGGCCGCAGGATCGCGGCGACGCGGTCATAGACGTCGTTGTTGGTCAGGATCGCGCCGAGCAGCTGCTGCTCGGCCTCGAGATTGTGCGGCAGCGTCTCGGCGGACGCGTCGGCCGGGGCGACGGTGCCCGGGTGCGGTGTGGACTGCTCGTTCAACGCATCGTCTCCTGCCCCGCGTGCATGTGACCGGGTATGACCAAAGCGCGCGCGCCGATCAATCTGGATATCCTGTGGATAAGCCTTACCTATAGACGCTGCCACCTCATATTGCGGCATTATGCGCTCATGCGTCAATATATTGGCGCGTGACGCGGCGTTTTCCGGCCAGGCTCAGGGTGCGGACGCATACATGATGTCGTCGAGAAATCCCATCGCGACGCCGCCGGCGAGCAGCAGGAGATAGACGGAAAAGACCTTGAGCTGTGCGCGAAACAGCAGCACGAGCACCAGCTTGAGCGCCAGAGTTCCCACTGCCGCCGCGACAACGAAGCCCACCAAGAGCGGCCCCAGCCCGACCGCGCCGAGCCCGTCGCCCATCAGCACGTCGCGGCTTTGCACGAGGCTCGCCGCGAGAATCGTCGGAATCGCGACGAGGAAGCTGTATTCGGCCGCCCAGCGGCGCTTGAGCCCGGCGAACAGCCCCGCGATGATCGTCATGCCCGAGCGGCTGATGCCCGGAATCAGCGCGAGAACCTGCGCCAGCCCGATCACGATCGCGATTCGCGGCCCGATGGCCTTGATACCGAGCGGCCGGCGGCCGAGCCGGTCGGTGATGAAAAGCAGCACCGCCGTGACCGACAGGGTGATCGCGATCATCTGCGGCGCGGCGAAGATGAGCTCGAAATACCGCCGCAGCGCGAGCCCGAGCACCCCGGTCACGCCCACGGTGATCACCCCCATCAGCATCAGCCACAGGAAGGGCCGCCCGCCCGGCGCGCGCCGCGCCATCGCCGCGGCCTCGGAGGCCGACGCGCGCAGGAGCGCCGAGAGACTCGCCCAGAAGATGATCGCGATCGAGACCAGCGTGCCGACATGCACCACGAGATCGAAGAGAATCATCTCAGGGCTCTCGGGTGGCGGCAGGTCCGAGCCCGCGCGGATCATCAGATGCTGTGTGAGCACGAGATGCGCCGTGGAGCTCACCGGCACGAACATGAACACGCCCTGGACGATGCCCAGGATCACCGCTTCAAGATAGCTCACGCCTCTGCCTCCGCACTGCCGGCCTCAGCGCTTACAACCCGGTCGGGTGCGGCTCAAACGGAATCTGGGTCAGAAGCGCCCGACCTCTCCGCCGGGCCGGGCGGCCGTGGTCAGCAGGTCGTGCACATACACCGCGACCGAGCGAAAGCAGATCAGCCGGAACGCCTGCGCCTCGCTGCGCCAGATCGCGGCGGCCACCTGCGCGCAGCGGGTGCGCCGGATCTCGCCCGGCGCAAGGCGCGCGGTATCGACGGGGCAGAGCTTGGCCAGCGCGGCAGGCGCCTCTTGGCCCTCGACATGAAACAGCGCACGGGCATCGGATACATCGACGGCGGTGGCGAAGCTTTCGCCACACGCGGTCTGAAGCCGCGTCGCGACCGCGTGCGCGGCAGCGTGATCCACCAGGAGCAGCGCCTCGTCCGGCGCCATCCAGGCCGCCATGCCGCCGCTACCCGTCGCGACACTGCGCCGGGCCGGAAGGCCTGCGCCGATCGCGGCCGCGACGGCGGCGTCGATCGCCGGATCCGCGAGATCGCCGCGCAGCGTGATCATCCCCTGCTGCTCGGCGCGCACGATGCGCGCCAATTCCGCGCGTGTCTCAGCCATCGACTGCCTCCGCCGCGCGGTTCAGGAAATCGGCGGGCACGATCCGCGCCTTGATCGTGGTGCCCTTGGTGGTGGCGAATTCGATCACCTCGCCCATGCGCTCCGGCCCGCGGCGCACCAGCCCCATCGCGATGCCGCGCCCCAGGGTCGGGGAATGGTAGCTCGATGTCACGCGCCCCTCGGTGTTGCGTTGGCCGTTGGCGTTGCGGCCCGCGGCCACGGCATAGGCGCCGTCGGGCAGGACCTGCCCCTCCAGCGTCTCGAGGCCGACGAGCTTCCAGCGCTCCGGATCGGTCAGGTGGCTGCGCGCCATACCGCGCTTGCCGAGAAAATCGTCCTTCTTGCCCGAGATCGCCCAGTCGAGCCCGAGATCGCGCGGCGTAACGGTGCCGTCGGTCTCGTCGCCGATCATGATGAAGCCCGCCTCGGCGCGCATCACATGCAGCGCCTCGGTGCCGTAGGGCATCACCCCGAGCGGCGCGCCGATCTCCAGCAGGCGGTCCCACAGCGCGCGCCCCTGCGCCGCCGGCACCGCGAGTTCATAGGACAGCGCGCCGGAGAACGAGATCCGGTAGAGCCGCACATCGAACCCGCCGAGCTTGCCCTCGGCCCAGCCCATGAAGGGCAGCACGGACTCCGAGACATCCATGCCGCCCAGTTCCTCGAGCGCCGCGCGCGCATTGGGGCCCACCACGGCGATCTGGGCGAACTGCTCGGTCAGGTTGACGGCATGCACCCGCCAGTCCCACCATTCGCATTGCAGCCAGTCCTCGATCCAGCCATGCACGTGCTCGGCCCCGCCCGAGGTCGTGTGCAGCAAGAAGCTGTCATCGGACAACCGCGCGGCGACGCCGTCATCCATCAGGAAGCCGTCCTCGTTGCACATCAGCCCGTAGCGGCACTTGCCCGGCTTGAGGGCGCTCATCCGGCCGGTATAGAGCATGTCCACGAGCCGGCCGGCGTCGGGCCCGCGCAGCAGGATCTTGCCCAGCGTCGAGGCATCCAGCAGGCCGAGCCGGGTGCGCGTGTTGCGCACCTCGCGCTTGACGGCGGCAGCGGTGTCCTCGCCGGCGCGCGGATAGCAGTAGGGGCGGCGCCACTGCCCGACCGGCTCCCAGCGCGCGCCCTGCTGCGCGTGCCAGTCATGCATCGGGGTGCGCCGGATCGGCTGGAAGGTGTCGCCGCGCGCCTCGCCGGCGACGGCGCCGAAGGGGATCGGGGTGTAGGGCGGGCGGAAGGTCGTCGTCCCGACTTCGGGGATCGGTTCACCCCGCGCATCAGCAAGCACCGCGAGGCCATTGATATTGCTCAGCTTGCCCTGATCCGTCGCCATGCCGAGCGTGGTGTAGCGCTTGGCGTGCTCGACGCTGCGAAAGCCCTCGCGCGCGGCGAGCTGGATGTCGGAGACCTTCACGTCGTTCTGAAAATCGAGCCACATCTTCTCGCGCAGCTCGACGGGCGCGCGCTCGGGCATGATCCAGACGGGCTCGAGCGGCGCCTCGGCATCGGCGCGGGCCACGGGTGGCGCGGCGTGAGCGGCCTCGAAGCCTGCCTCGCGCGCCGCGCGCGCACCCGCCGCATCGGCGTTCGCGGCACAATCACCGGCCTGTAGCGCGCCATCCGCGCCCCCCGCCGCGATCACGAAGCCCGCCGCGTCATGGCCGCGCGGCGGGCGCTCGGGATCGGGGCGAAACAGCGCCCCGGCCGCGTCCCAGGTGAGCTTGCCGCCGGAATGCGACCACAGATGCACCACCGGCGACCAGCCGCCCGACATCGCCACCGCGTCGCAGGCGACTGCCTCGGTGGCAAAGCCCTTCGAGCCGCGTGCGCAGAGCGCGACACCGGTGACGTGCCGGCTTCCCGTCACGCCCGCGAGCACGGTGCCGGTGGCGACCCGGATCCCGGCGGCGCGCGCACGCGCGGGCAGGGCGCCATCCGCGGCCGCGCGCGCGTCCGCGATCACCGGCACCTTGAGCCCCGCCGCATGCAGCGCGAGCGCGGTGCGATAGGCGTCGTCATTGTTGGTGACGATCACGGTGCGCTTGCCGGGCGCGACCGCCCAGTTGACCAGATAATCGCGCACCGCCGATGCCAGCATCACGCCGGGGATATCATTGCTTGCGAAGGATAACGGCCGCTCGATGGCGCCGGTGGCGATGATGGTGCGCGCGGCGCGGATGCGCCAGAGCCGCTGGCGCGGCGCGTCGGTGCCCGGCGCGTGATCGGTGATCCGCTCATGGGCGAGGACATAGCCATGGTCATGCACGCCCACCCCCATGCAGCGCGGCCGCAGGGCGACATTGTCCATCCCGTCAAGCTCTTGCAGGGCGCCCTTGATCCAGGCATTGGCGGGCCCGCCGTCGATCTCGACGCCGTCGACGGGCGCGCGCCCGCCCCAATGCGGCGTCTGCTCAACGAGGATGACGCGCGCGCCCGCCCGGCCGGCTGCCAACGCCGCCGCGAGCCCCGCGATGCCGCCGCCGATCACCAGCACATCCGCGAAGGCGTGGAGCTGCTCATAGCGGTCGGCGTCGGGCGCCTCGGGCGCGCGGCCGAGCCCGGCGGAGCGGCGGATCACCGGCTCGAA
>PUKW01000012.1 GCA_003550665.1 Paracoccaceae bacterium
CGGCGAAGCCGTGCCAGACATTGTCGGCCTCCCAGGTTCCCTCCATCGCCGCCTCGATGCGCTCGATGTAGTAGGGGCCCCAGATATCCAGCATCGAGGTCAGATGCGCGTCGGGGCCGAACTCGGTCATGTCCGAGGCCTGCCCGAAGGCATACACACCTTCGTCATCGGCGATGTTGATCGGCGCGGTGGAATCGGTGTGCTGCATCAGGATGTCGGCGCCCTGCTCGATGAGCGCGTTGGCCGCATCGGCTTCCTGCGACGGGTCGAACCACGAATAGAGCCAGATCACGTTGAACTCGACGTCGGGATTGGCCTCGCGGGCATGGATGAAGGCCGAGTTGATCCCCATGATGACCTCGGGGATCGGATAGGAGGCGATGTAGCCGATGGTGTTGGTCTCGGTCATGCGCCCGGCGATATGGCCCATCACCGCGCGGCCTTCGTAGAAGCGCGCATTGTAAAGCGAGATGTTGTCGTGATCCTGCTGGTAGCCGGTGGCGTGCTCGAACATCACATCGGGAAACTGTTCGGCGACGTCATTGGCCTCGGGGCCGAAGCCGAAGGAGGTCGCGAAGACCATGTCGGCCCCGCCGAGCGCCATCTGCGTCATCACCCGCTCGGCATCCGCACCCTCGGAGACACTCTCGACATAGCTCGTCTCGACGGCGTCGCCGAAATGCTCCTCGACCTGCAGCCGCGCCTCGTCATGCGTGGCCGTCCAGCCATAATCGCCCACCGGCCCGACATAGACGAAGCCCACGGAGAAGGGCTCGTCCGCCTGCGCGGTCCCGGCGGCAAGGGCGGCGATGGCGGCCCCGGCGAGCAGTCTGGCATGTTTCATCTGCAATACTCCCTGTTGGTTGTGCGCCTCATTGCGAGGCATGAAAAGTCCGGTTGAGCGAGCCCGGCGCGTTGATGGCCGCGCGCGAGCGGTCCGACGAGATGATGACCAGCACGAGGATGGTGATCAAGTAGGGCGACATCGACAGATACTGCACCGGGATACGTATGTCGGCCGCCTGCAGGTTGAGCTGCAGGATGACGATGCCGCCGAAGAGATAGGCGCCGAGCAAAAGTCGCCACGGCCGCCAGGCGGCGAACACCACCAGCGCGAGCGCGATCCAGCCGGCCCCCGCCGTCATCCCCTCGGTCCATTGCGGCACGCGGATCAGGCTCAGATAGGCGCCGCCGAGCCCGGCACAGGCGCCCCCGAAGGCGATCGCCATCAACCGCACGCGCACCACCCGGTAGCCGAGTTGATGCGCGGCATCGTGATTCTCGCCCACCGCGCGCAGGATCAGCCCGCCGCGCGTATACTTGAGAAAATCCCACACCGCCGCCACGAGCAGGATGGAGAAATACACCACGAGGTCATGGCTGAAGAAGGCGCGGCCGACGAAGGGCAGATCACCCAGCACGGGGATGTCGAGCCGCGCGGTGCGCGGCGGGCGCACGCCGATATAACCCTGCCCGATCAGCGCTGACAGCCCGAGCCCGAACAGCGTCAGCGCCAGTCCCGTGGCGACGTGATTGGCCAGCAGGACCTGCGTGATGACCCCGAAGAGAAGCGCCATCAGTGCGCCCGCGATGAGCGCGCCGAGAAAGCCCCAAAGCGGGTTGCCCGTCATCACCGCGACGGCGAAGCCCGACACGGCGCCGGTGATCATCATTCCCTCGACACCGAGGTTGAGCACGCCCGACTTCTCCGAGATCAGCTCCCCGATCGCCGCGAGCAGCAGCGGCGTCGCGGCCACCATCAAGGAGGCGGTCAGCACCGCCGGGTTGATCGCGGACAGGTCCATCCCCTGGTCGATCATGCGGCCTCCCTGCGCGCGAAGCGGATGCGGTAATTGGACAGAAGATCGATCGACAGCAGGAAGAACAGCAGCATCCCCTGGAACGCCTGGATCGCCGCCGAGGGCAGGCCCAGCACCATCTGCCCCAGCTCGCCGCCGATATAGGTCAGCCCCATCAAGAGCCCCGCGAACAGGATGCCCAACGGGTGCAGCCGCCCCAGAAACGCCACGATGATCGCCGTGAAGCCGTACCCCGAGCCGAAATCGATGCTGATGCGCCCTGCCGGCCCGGCGACCTCGAACATCCCCGCAAGCCCTGCCAGCAGCCCGGACAGCCCGAGCGCGAAGATCACCAGCCGGTTGGGGCTCACGCCCGCGAACCGCGCCGCGCGCGGCGCCTGCCCGGTGAGGCGGACATGGTAGCCGATCATGTGCCGGTGCAGCATGATGTAGCCGAAGATCACCGCGATGAAGGCCGCGACGACGCCCCAATGCATCCCTGTGCCCGCGATGAGCTCCGGATTCGAGGCCGCATCGTAGCGCGAGATCGAACGCGAGCCGGGAAACCCGCCGCCATCCGGGTCGCGCATCCGCCCCAGCGCGGCGGCCGCGAGGAAGCGCTCGGCCACATAGACGAGCAGCAGCGACACGAGGATCTCGTTGGCGCGAAAGCGGGTCTTGAGGATCGCCGGGATCATCGCCCAGGCCCAGCCGCCGAGCGCCCCCGCGAGCACCATCAGCGGGAAGATGAACCAGTATGACGCCGGGTAGAAGGCGAGCGCCACCGCCGCGCCGGCGAGCGCGCCCATGATGTACTGCCCCTCCGCGCCGATGTTCCAGACATTGGCACGAAAGCCGAAGGACAGCCCCACCGCGATCAGGATCAGCGGGCCCGACTTCACCAGAAGCTGCGGGCGCGCATAGCTCGCATACTGCTCGGAGAACAGCGGGTCCCAGAAGATCAGCTGCAGCGCGCGCAGCGGATCGACGCCGAGGACCGCGAACAGCCCCGCCCCCGCCACCATCGTCATCACCACCGCCAGCACCGGCGTGGCCATGCGCCAGAAGGCGGACGGGACGGGGCGCTTCTCGATCCTCAGCATTGCGCGGCTCCCTCAGGCGCTGGCATGGGCGGGCTCGTCCTCGATCCGGGCGACATCCATGTCATGCGCGCCGCCCATCATCAGGCCGATCTCCTCCTGGGTCAGGCCGCGCGTCGGCCGCGTCTCGGTGAGCTCGCCCGCGTTGAGCGCGGCGAAACGGTCGGCGAGCTCCATCAACTCGTCGAGATCCTGGCTGATAACCAGAACGGCGACGCCCTCGCCGGCGAGATCCATCAGCGCCTGCCGGATCGCGGCGGCGGCGGAGGCATCGACACCCCAGGTCGGCTGGTTGACCACGAGCGCGACGGGGCGCTGGAGCATCTCGCGGCCGATGACGAATTTCTGCAGGTTGCCGCCCGA
>PUKW01000233.1 GCA_003550665.1 Paracoccaceae bacterium
ACCATGATCACGACGACGATCATGATCACGACCATGGCCATGATGACGGCCATGACCACGATCACGACTGATCGCCCCGCGGCGCGCGCAACCCCGCGCGCCGCCCTTTCGAGGACACCATGACGACCATGCCCCGTGACGAGATCGAGCTGCTCGTCTGCACCACCTGTCGCAGCGCCGCCCCGGCCAATCCGCTGGCGGGCACGGACCCGGACGCCCCGCGCGCCGGGGCGCGGCTGGCCGATGCGCTCGACGGCGCGCTGCCCGATGGCGTGACGCTGCGCGCGGTGGAGTGCCTGTCGAACTGTCAACGCGGCTGCACGGTGGCGCTGCGCGGGCCCGGGCGCTGGACCTATGTCTATGGCGGCCTCGATCCCGACACCGGCCCCGAGACGATCCGCGAGGGGGCGGCGCGCTACCGCGACGCCCCGGATGGCCGCGTGCCCTGGCGCGCGCGCCCCGAACACTTCAAGCGCAACTGCATCGCGCGCATCCCGCCCCTGGAGGCCCCCGAATGACCGACCTCGCCAAGACCCCTGTCACCGTGATCACCGGCTTTCTCGGCGCCGGCAAGACGAGCGTGATCCGCCACCTGATGGCCAATGCGAATGGCCGGCGCCTGGCCGTGGTCGTCAACGAATTCGGCGATGTCGGCGTCGACGGCGAGATGCTCAAATCCTGCGCCATTCCCGACTGCCCGGAAGAGAACATCCTCGAACTCGCCAATGGCTGCATCTGCTGCACCGTGGCCGATGACTTCATCCCCACCATCGAGGCGCTGATGGCGATGAACCCGCGCCCCGATCACATCCTCATCGAGACCTCGGGGCTCGCGCTGCCCAAGCCGCTCCTGAAGGCGTTCGACTGGCCCGATATCCGCTCGCGCATCACCATTGACGGCGTGATCGCGCTCGCCGATGCCGAGGCCGTGGCGGCGGGGCGGTTCGCGCCCGATGTCGCGAAGGTGGACGCCCAGCGCGAAGCCGATGACAGCCTCGATCACGAAACGCCGCTCTCGGAGGTGTTCGAGGACCAGATCGCCTGCGCCGACATCGTGCTCATGACCAAGCCCGACCTCGCCGGCCCCGAGGGCGTCGCCGCCGCGCGCGCCGCGATCGCCGCGCATGCGCCGCGCCAGCTTCCGGTCATCGAGGTGGCGGAGGGCGCCGTGGATCCGCGCGTGGTGCTCGGGTTGGGCGCCGAGGCCGAGAGCGACCTCGACGCGCGCCCCTCGCATCACGACGGCGCCGACGATCACGACCACGAGGATTTTGACAGCGTCGTCGTCGCGTTGCCCGAACAGGCCGATCCGGCCGCCCTCGCCGCGCGCATCGAGGCGCTCGCGACCGAGCGCGGGGTGCTGCGCGTGAAGGGCTACGCCGCCGTGACGGGAAAGCCGATGCGCCTGCTCGTGCAGGCGGTCGGCGCGCGGGTGCGCACCCAGTTCGATCGCCCCTGGGCCGCCGACGAGCCGCGCAGCACCCGCCTCGTGGTGATCGCCGAACACGACGCCATCGACCCGGTCGCGATCCACGCGGCGCTCGCGGGATAAGCCGATGCATGTCATCTTCCGCGAAAGCCACGGCCTCGACGAAGCCGACACCCCCACCGATCTCGGCCAGGATCCGGCCGATCTGGTGGTGCTGTCGTTTTCCGACAGCGACCTTGGCGCCTTCGCGGCCGGATGGCACCGGGCCCGCGCGGCGAACCCCGAGGCATTGCCCGATCTGCGCCTCGCCAATCTCGCGGCGCTGCGCCATCCGCTCTCGGTGGACACCTATGTCGAGCAGACGCTGGCGGCCGCGCGCGGCATCCTGATCCGGCTCATCGGCGGCGATCCCTACTGGTCCTACGGGCTCCAGCAGGTCGCGATACTCGCACGCGAGCGCGGCATCGCGCTTGCGGTTCTGCCCGCCGACGGGCGGCGTGACGAGCGGCTGGAGGCGGTCTCGACCCTGCCCGTCTCGACCCTGCACCGGCTGGCGCATCTGTGCGACACCGGCGGCGCGCTGGCCGCGCAGGCGGCGCTGGCGCAGATGGCGCTCGCGGCGGGGCTCTATGCGCAGCCCGTGCGCGGGGCGAAGGCGCTGCCGCAGGTGGGCGCCTGGACGCCCGAGGACGGGGTGACCTGCCCGGCAGCCTTCGCCGCCACCGCGACGCGCCCGCGCATCCTCGTCACCTTCTACCGCGCCTATCTCACCGCCGCCGATCTCGATCCGGTGCAGGCACTTTTCGCGGCGCTGCGCGCGCGGGGCTTCGACGTGCTCGCCCTCTTCGCCCCGTCGCTCAAGGCGCCGCAGGCGGCGGGCTGGATGGCGCGCCAGATCCGCGCGCTCGATCCCGCCGCGATCATCAACGCGACGGCCTTCTCCGCAAAGGGCGAGGACGGGACCTCGCCGCTCGACGCCGCCGACGTGCCGGTGTTCCAGATCGCGCTGGCCACGAGCGACCGCGCCGCCTGGGCGGAGGCCGAGCGCGGCCTGTCGCCCGCCGATCTGGCGATGCATGTCGTCCTGCCCGAGGTGGACGGGCGGCTCGGGGGGGGGGTGGCCTCCTTCAAGGAGCCGGGCACGCGCGATCCTGCCCTGCAATTCGCGCGCTTCGCCCACCGCGCCGAGCCGGCGCGCATCGACGCCATCGCCGCGCGCGTCGCGGCCTGGGTGCGGCTCGCGCGGACACCCGCGCCGGAGCGGCGCGCGGCGCTGGTGCTCTCGACCTATCCGGGCCAGGGCTGGAACATGGCCCATGCCGTCGGGCTCGATGCGCTGGCCTCGGCCGAGGCAATGCTCGCCGATCTCGCCGATAGCGGCCACGACGCCGCGCCCGGCGCCCCGCTGGCCGACGCACTTGCCACCGAGACGCTGAGCTGGCCGCTGGCGGAGTATCGCGCAGCACTTGACGCGCTGCCGGCGGGCCTGCGCGCCGATCTCGACGCCGCCTGGGGCGCGCCCGAGGACGATTCCGCCTGCCGCGACGGCGCGTTTCACTTCGCGGCCACCCGGCGCGGCGGCCAGCTCGTTGCGCTGCAGCCCGAGCGCGGCACCCCGGCGCGGCGCGATGACGAGTATCACGACCTCGCACGGACCCCGCGCCACGGCTATGTCGCCTTCTATCTGTGGCTGCGCCGTGCGCTCGAGATTGACGCGCTGATCCATGTCGGCGCGCATGGCACGCTGGAATGGCTGCCCGGCAAGGCGGTGGCGCTGTCCGATGACTGCTGGCCCGAGGCGCTCACCGGGCCGCTGCCGGTGATCTATCC
>PUKW01000222.1 GCA_003550665.1 Paracoccaceae bacterium
CCCAGGACTTCCGCAAACATAGCAGACAGACCGCTTTTGTGGGGGTTCCTTCCCGTTCTCCCAATGCCATGCCGTATGACATGAGTCGCAGAGGGTCATAGTGTTCTCCATGTCGTTGTTGGTGGGGTCGCCGTCCTTGTGGTGCAAATCCAGGTTTTCTAATACCCCACAATTCTCGCAAGCATCCCCCGCCAGATTGGAGTTCCTCTTGTAAATGGCTGATAGGGTTGGGTTCTCCTTCCTGTTCCCCTGCCCCAAACATTGAAGATTGCAGTATTTCCTTCTGTTGAATGATTGATTGCTTTCCAGAATCCCGTTGTATCTCTTGCGTTCCATCAGTTTGCCGCAAGCAAGACACCATTTCGGCGGGTTCTTCTTTCTTGGCATCATTTAGTCCACCTCCGTCCAATTTTCGGGAAATCCCATTAACAAACTTACCCAGGCCGGGTTTAGCTGGCCCTTCACTTTTGTCGGCAGGCTGTGTTCGCTTTGAGGCAGATAGTTGCTCTTTGATTTTGCCCCTGGGTTTGTGTTGGGGCTCCTGTAATCTCCTGCTTGGGGAGTCGGCCAGGTCTTGACTTCCGAAGCCAAATCGGGACTTTTCCTCATTCTCTCCGAAGGGCAATCCCCCCGCAGCGATGCCTTCGGCGTGGGCCACGATAAACACCCTTTTCCTTCTGTGCGGCGCTCCGACATCTCCAGCTCCATAACATAACCATCCAACACGATACCCGCTTTCGGCCAGGTCTTTGAGTATAACTCCGAACGTCCGTCCAGCGTCAATTGAGAGCAACCCCCGTACGTTTTCTGCCACAACCCATCTTGGCCTAACTTCGCAAATGATGCGGAGCATTTCACCCCATAGCCATCTTTCGTCCTGTTCTCCTTTGCGCTTCCCTGCTGCGCTAACCGGTTGACAAGGAAAGCCGCCGCTGATAATATCCACGCACCCACATCTGCCTTTGATTTCTTCCCCTGTAAGTTCAAATATATCCCTCCACTTCGGCACATCCGGCCAATGCTTATTTAAAACTTTCCGACAGTATTCGTCTATCTCGCACATCCCAACCGTTTCCATACCCGCCCATTCGGCTGCAAGGTCGATGCCTCCTATGCCTGTAAATAAGCTAAAATGCCGCATTCACGTGCCCCCTCTCCATTTTTCCTGCTCAATCTCATCAACCGCTCCCCCGTACTGCCGCCTACTCCACGCCTTACACCATGCACGCATACCTTTTTCAAGATGTGCTAGGCTGTGACATAGATAGCAGAGTGTAAGCAAATTCTCTATACTATGATCGCGCCTTCTGCCCATCCCCCCGTTGATGATGTGATGAATTTCGCTGCCGTTTTTGCCGCAGTACTGGCAATTTCCTCCATCGCGATCAAATACTTCTTCCTTGCGCTTGTGTGGTATCTGCTTAGTCATCACACGTCCTCCTGAAATTCGATATTCACCTTCGTGCCGCAAGTGTGGCATCTCCAAAACTCTGCAGATGAATTCGCCGAGTAATTTTTTTCATGACATTCCGGACATTTTCTTAACATCATTTTTATCCCTCCTTTTAGTATCCTGCACATCATCCCACCCCCAAATCCTCGCGCTATCTATATCAACTTCTTTAGCAAATTCCATCATAGTGCCGATATTTTTTTCGTTTACTTCTCGAGCCTGCGCGGCCGTGTGCATTAAATAAGCAAAAAATACCGCACGTTTACTTATACCGTATTCTTTGTTTGCCTTGTAATTATTAAGATAATTCTCCCTTACCGTACTCTTTCTTACACGTTTTCTCACTCCTAGCAGCTCTGCCCTTCTGCTTATCGTAGCAGGAGCCATCTTTAACTCTTTTGTCATCTTTGCGAATGAAATCTTACCAATATTTTGCCGTAAATACTCATCCTTCTCATCATCCCATATACCTGCTTTTACCAGCCCAAACCGCCACATTCTCATATTCACAGCAGCCGGTGTCCTGCCAATCTTTTCAGCGATTTCTTTTATGCTCATCTTGCCGTGATTGTCAATTATGAATTGATTCTCTTCTTCCGTCCACTTGTCATACTTGATTTTTTTGCCAGCTTGCGCCATTCTAACCCTCCTTAAACCCATTTAGTATAGTAAAGCTGTCCATTTCCACGCCGGCCTGCTCAAGCTCTAATACTGTAGTATCTATCTTGAACAATACTTTTTTGTACTCTTTAATATAATAATCCTGCTTATCTGTGCTTAGTTGCTGAAAATCCTCTGTGCGGAAATACTGAGTGCCTTTTTCTATGCGTTTTAATAGGCTATTATACTTATTTTTAAGCTCGCTCATATTCTCGCCTCCTTAGAACTCAATATCAAGCTGTGATTTTTCTGCCTTGATGCGCTTTCTTGCAATTTCGCAGTATTCGCCTTCTAACTCAAAACCTATATAATTAAAACCTTCAAGTTTAGCGGAAACTAACGTACTTCCGCTACCTGCGAACGGGTCAAGTATTATACCGCCTTCCGGTGTTATAAGTCTACATAAATACTGTAATAAAGACGTAGGTTTGCACGTAGGATGCCTGTTAGGTTTTTCTATTTGTTCGCCTTCTACGTTGCTATTACGGTCTTTTTTACTGGCTTTAGACGTATAATAGAACGGAGGTAAATACGTTAGGTCTTCGTCTTCGTAAGGACAGGATTTAAAATAACGGGCAGCTGAACCGGAATCGCCGTAACCCGGGTCATCATTGCTCCATTGTTTTACATTATCCCCGTCACCACAAACATAACTTCCTCCGCTTCTTTGGATTGTTCTGCCACCCGAAGAAATCCCCGTCTGCGGAAACCCCTGCACCACTTCGTCTGAACCGTCATGGATTAAATTGGCGGGGAACCTGCCTTGTGGCTCCGGCCCCCTCGGTTTGTTTAATTTTTTATCCTTAAAGAACATGCTTCTTCCGTTTACCGGGTGTATAGCATTCACTCTCACATTTTTATCATCGCTGTCCATACCAACCCTGCATCTATCAATATTAAGACCTCCCGTTCCCCACTTTAAAACATTAGCGGCGATAGTCTTTTCGGATAATGGTTTACGTGCTAATACTATCGGCTCATGTGCAGGTTTTAAGGCAGTTCCCCAACCTTCCCATTGCATAGCTTCGGGCGTGGCGGGGGCGGTATATGCCATCCCTGCTTTACCGTTTTTATCTTTTATGTCTACCCTTTCGCCTGCACCTGCTGTTCTAAAAGCACTACCACGATTTCCTATAG
>PUKW01000269.1 GCA_003550665.1 Paracoccaceae bacterium
CCAGCCCCACCGTCACCGGCGCCAGACCCCGCGCCAGCGCCCGAAACCACCGCGCCCGCCCCCAGGACGACCACAGCTGCCCCACCGCCCCCGCCACCAGCGCCGCCGGCAGCGTGAAGGCGGCCATCGCCGCCACCGCGCCGCCCACGCCCGCCACCCGCCAGCCCAGCAGCGCGATGAACATGCTGTTGGGCCCCGGTGCCGCCTGCGCTAAAGCGAACAGATCGGTGAATTCGCGATCGCTCATCATCCCCGACTGCACCACCACCCGGTGCAGCTCGGCCAGCACAACATAGATGCCCCCCACCGCCATCAATGATTGCGCCAGAAGATGCGGCAGGAGCGCGGCAAGATTGCCCGCCGCCTCGCTCATCGCCTCATTCATCGCCGAGCTCGCGCCAGGCCAGCCACACGCTCAGCGGCGCCAGCACCCCGAGAACCGCAACCAGCGGCAGCCCAAGCCCCGCGACGCCGAAACAGGCCAGCCCCGCCAGCACCAGGTCCCGCGCGCGCCCGCGCATCGGCCATAACAGCCGCAGCGCCACCGCCACCACGAGTCCTGCCGCCGCCGCCGCGACCGCCCCCATCACCGGCATCACTCGCGGATCGCGGGCGAACTCGCCGTAGAGCGTGGCCAGCGCCAGAACCACCACCAGCGGCATCGCCAGAAGCCCCGCAAGGCACGCCGCGCCGCCGCGCCGGCCCGCCATGCGGGTGCCGAACACCACCGCCACATTGAGCACGTTGGGCCCCGGCAGCACCTGGCAGATCGCGAGCGCCTCGGCAAAACCCGTCTCGCTCATCCAGCCGCGCCGGCGCACCAGCTCGTGATGCACGAGCGGCAGCACACCGCCGAAGCCCGTCAGCCCGATGATCAGGAAGCAGCGAAACAGCGCCCCCGCGGCGGGACGCGGCCCCTGCGAAAGCCCGTCCGGACCCACGCCGTGCTCAGGCAACCGGACAGAGCCCCCCATCGACATTGAGCGCCGCACCGGTGATGTAGGAGGCCGCATCCGAGACGAGGAAACAGGCCGCGGCCGCGAATTCCTCCGCCTCGCCGAGCCGGCCCATCGGCACGGTCTCGGCCACGGGGCGCAGGAACTGCTCGTAGCTTTGACCGGCCCCGGAGGCGGCATGGCGGCGCTCCCACTGGCCGCTCTTGATCTTGCCCACGCACAGCGCGTTGACGCGGATGCCGTCGGCGGCGAGTTCGCGCGCGAGCACGCGCGTCAGCGTCAGCCCCGCCGCGCGGCTGAGCGCGGTGGGAATGCTGCCGCCATCGGGGGTCTTGGCGACGATGGCCGAGACATTGAGGATGCGCCCGTCGCCACGCGCGCGCATCCCCGGCAGCGCGAGCTGCACGAGGCGCAGCGCCGCCGAGACCTTCAGATCGAAATCCCCGATCACCTCGTCGCGGGCGATCTCGCCGGCGGGCTTGCGAAACGAGCTGCCGGCATTGTTGACGACGATGTCCACCTTGCCAAAGCGCGCGCAGGCGCCGTCGAAGGCCGCCTCGAGCGCGGCCGGGTCGGTGACGTCGCAGGCAAAGCCCGCCGCCGCGCCGCCGCCCGCCGCCGCGATTTCGCCGGCCGCTGCCTCGAGCGTCTCGGCCCCGCGCGACAGCATCGCCACATCGGCCCCCGACGCCGCCAGCCGCGCCGCCGTCGCCCGGCCGAGGCCCTGACTCGCCCCGGTAACGATCGCCACCTTTCCGCCCAGATCGATCTGCATGCCGTCCTCCGTGCCCTATTCGTCCTGCATGAGCGCGCGCTGGCGCTTGCGCCCGCGCAGCACCGACCACACCGTCCAGATCAGCAGCAGCGCAGTGAGCGCCAGCAGCGTGCCGCTGATCGGGCGCGATGCGATGGCGATGAAATCGCCGCGAAAGATCTGCATGGCGCGGCGGAAATTCTCCTCGACCATCGGCCCGAGGATGAAGCCGATCAGGACCGGGGCGAGCTCGAACCGCATCAGCCGCAGCGCATAGCCCAACAGCCCGAAGAGCAGCACCAGCCCTACATCGAGCACGCTGTTGCGCACCGTGAACACACCGATGCAGATCAGGCAGATGATCGCCGGGTAGAGCACCGCATAGGGGATCTTGAGCACCCTCACCCACAGCCCGATCAGCGGAATGTTCAGCACCAATAGCAGCAGGTTACCGATCCAGAAGCTGACTGCGAGTCCCCAGAAGATGTCGGGGTTCTGACTCATCAGCCCCGGCCCCGGCGAGATGCCGTGAATGAGCAACGCGCCCATCATCACCGCCATCGTCGCGCTGCCCGGAATGCCGAGGCTCAGCGTGGGGATGAAGGCGGTCTGCACGGCGGCGTTGTTGGCCGACTCGGGGGAGGCGATGCCCTCGATGGCGCCGGTGCCGAAGCGTTCGGGCGTCGAGGAAATGCGCTTTTCCACGGCATAGCCCACGAAGGTACCGATGCTCGGGCCGGTGCCCGGCAGCGCCCCGAACAGGCCGCCGATCCCGGCACCGCGGATGATCGGCATCACCGAGCGGCGCATCTCGTCGCGGGTGGGGATCATCGAGCGCAGCGTGACCCTTTGGTTGAAAGGTTTGTGCACCGTCCGG
Source organism: Paracoccaceae bacterium (assembly GCA_003550665.1). Lineage (GTDB taxonomy): Bacteria > Pseudomonadota > Alphaproteobacteria > Rhodobacterales > Rhodobacteraceae > Alkalilacustris. The sequence continues at coordinate 2,588 of PUKW01000269.1, forward strand.
GTGATCGACATGATCATCTCCGAGACCCCGAACAGCCCCATCGCCAGCGCGATGAAATTAATCCCGTCGCGCAGCTCGGAATAGCCGAAGGCAAAGCGCGGCGTGCCGCTGGCGAGATGCGTGCCCACCGTGCCGAGCGCGATGCCCAGCACCACCATCGCCAGCCCCTTGGCCGGCGCGTCCTGCGTGACGGTGGCCGCCGCCACGAGCCCGAACACCATGAGCGCGAAATACTCCGCCGGCCCGAACACCAGCGCGAACTGCACGATCACCGGCGCGAAGGCGAACAGCGCCACGATCCCCACCGAGCCGCCGATGAAGGAGGCGATCGTGGTGGTCAGCAGCGCCACCCCGGCGCGCCCCTGCTGGGTCATCGGATAGCCGTCGAGACAGGTCACCGCGTTCGAGGGCGTTCCCGGCAGGTTGAGCAGGATCGAGGCCGTCGAGCCGCCGTATTCGGCCCCGTAATAGACCCCGGCGAGCATCACCAGCGCGGTGGTGGGCTCGAGATAGAAGGTCACCGGCAGAAGCATGGAGACCGCCGCGAGCGAGCCGATCCCCGGAAGCACGCCGAAGAAGGTGCCGAGGAACACCCCGATGAAGCAGTAGAGCAGGTTGGTCGGCGTGATCGCCGTATCCACCCCGATCATGATCGC
>PUKW01000339.1 GCA_003550665.1 Paracoccaceae bacterium
GAACCTACGATCAACTCTGGGCAGCCGTCGGCCAGGTCTGCGACCTGTTCTCAGACGAGGAGTGCTACAACTTCTTCAAGGCAGCAGGCTATGAGGCCGATTAACCGCGACACGCTCTAGGCGAGCTCGCGCACCGGCGCGCCCGCCTGCCAGGCGCGGATTGCCTCGACGGTCTGCGTGTAGAAAAGCCGGAAGGTTGCCTCGGTGGTGTAACCCAGATGCGGCGTCAGCAGGAGACGGCCCGAGGCGATGAGATCGGGGTCGCGTATCGGGTCGTCGGCGGGCAGCGGTTCGGTGTCGAACACGTCGAGCCCGGCCATCGCCGGGCGCCCCGCCCGCAGCCCCGCCAGGAGCGCGGGCGTATCGACGATCGGCCCGCGCGAGGTGTTGACGAGCACGGCGCCGGGGCGCATCGCGGCAAACGCATCGGCCCCGATCAGCCCGCGCGTGCGCTCCGACAGCACCATATGCACCGAGACGACATCCGCCGCGCTCATCAACCCGTTGAGCGTTTCGTGGCGTGTGACGCCGAGTTCGGCGCAGCGCCCCTCGGTCAGGTTCGCCGACCAGGCGGCGATCTCCATGCCCAGCATGCGCCCGATGGTGACCATCTGCGCGCCGATGCTGCCGAGCCCCACGAGCCCGAGCGTCAACCCCGCCAGATCGCGCCCCAGCCCGGTCTGCCAGCCGCCGGCATTCAGGCTCGCAGCCTCGGGTATCAGCCGCCGATTGAGCGCGAGGATCATCCCGATGGCGAGCTCGGAGGTCGTCGTCTTGCGCGACTCGGTGCCGCACACCGTGATGCCGCGCGCGCGGGCCGCGTCGACGTCGATGGCAAGGTTGCGCGACGCCGTGGTCACGATGAGCCGCAGCTTCGGCAGCGCGGTGATCACCTTCTCGGGCAGCGGCGTGCGCTCGCGCATCACGCAAACGACCTCGAAGGGCGCGAGCGCGGCGATGACGGCATCGGGGCCGCCGAGCGGCTCGGTGAAGACGGTGACCTCCCCGAGGCCGGACCAGTCGGCGAGCGACTGCGAGACATTGGCGTAATCGTCGAGAACGGCGATCTTCATGGATCCTTACCCCTGATCTTGAGAAACCGCGCCGCGACCGGCGCGCCGATGATGACGAGTATGACGCGCAGGATGTGATGCACCACCACGAAACCGAGATCGGCGCCTGCCACGATGGCGAGCACCGTCATCTCCGCCTGCCCGCCCGGTGCGAAGGCGAGAAACGCCTCCACCGGCGGCGCGCCGGCAAGGAAGGTGACCGCGGCGGTGATGACCGCCGCCAGCAGCGCGAGCACGACCGCGAAGCCCGTCCCCGCCGCCACGTCGACGCGCAGCTCGCGCCACGTGACCCCGACATAGTAGACCCCGATCCCCATGCCGATCAAGAACTGCGCCGCGAGGATCGCCTCGGCGGGCGGGCGCGAGGAGATGAGCCCCGTCATTGCCAGCACCGCGGTGACGATCAGCGGCCCGATGATCGCCGCGCCGAACAGCCCGATCCGCTCGCCGAGTTTCCAGCCGCCGAGCGCGGCAGCGGCCATCAGCGCCAGCTCGACCGGGTCCATCTCGGTGACCGGCTCGCCGATCGGCTCGCTCAGGCTGACGCCATAGATCCCCGTCAGCAGCACCGGCGCAAGCGCGACAACGATCAGCACCCGCGTCGCATGCACCAGCGAGAGCGCACGCACATCACCCCCAGCCTCCTGGCCGAAGGCGACCATGTCCTGCAGCCCGCCCGGCATCGCCGCGTAATAGGCCGTCACCGGGTCGAAGCCGCAGAAGCGGCGAAAGAACGGCACCCCGATCGCGCCGATGAGCACGATATAGATCGGGATCACCGCGATCGTCGCGGCCATCTGCGGCAGCTTTTCGATCAGCGCGGGGGTGATTCCCGCCCCGACCGCGACCCCGACAATCGAGCGCGCGCCGACGCTGGCCTGCCCGAACCCGACCATCCGCAAACCCGAAAGCGCCGCGACCAGACAGGCGGCCATCGGCCCGAACAGGAACGGCAGCGGCAACCCCAGCGCCCAGAACAGCACCGTGCCGAACGCGGCGGTGAACAGGGTGAGCAGGCGGGCGCGCAGCAGCGGGGACATCTCGGGGCGGCTCTGATTGACGGCTCTGGGGTGCATTCGTATACACAAGGATGCCAAATGCAAAGCATGTCCTGATGTCGAACCCGCCCACCTCCTTCCCGCCGATGCATCCGACGCCGCCGGGCCGAACCGGCGACATCCCCCAGGGCCGCAGCGCCTATGAGCGGCTGCTCGAGGAGCTGCGCCAGGGGCGGATCGGGCCGGGCGACCGCCTGCGCGAGGCGGAGCTGGCCGAGCGGTTCGGCCTGAGCCGCACGCCGATCCGCGAGGCGCTGCGCCAGCTCGAGATGGACGGGCTCGTGGTGCATCTGCCGCGCGTCGGTGCGGCGGTGCGCCGGCTCGATTATGCCGAGGTGATGGAGCTCTACGAGATGCGCGCTGTGCTCGAGGGCACGGCGGCGCGGCTGGGCACGCGGGCGGCCTCCCAGATCGAGATCACCGAGCTCGACACGCTCAACGCCGAAATGGTCGCCGCGGAAGGCGACGCCGCCCGGGTCGCCCGGCTCAACAGGCAATTCCATCTCACCCTCCTCGACGCGGCCCGCAACCGCTTCCTCGTCAAGTCGATGGCCGCGATCAGCCGCACCCTGATCATTCTCGGACCCTCGACATTGACCGAGACGGAACGGATCAGCGAGGCTGCCGCGGAGCATGCCCGGCTCGTCGACGCGATCCGCGCACGCGACGCGGACGCCGCCGAGCAGGCCATGCGCGCCCATATCGAACGCGCGCATCTCTACCGCCTGCGCCAGCTGCGCCACACGGATCACCCCGTCCCCGAGGATTGATACGGTCCGGAGGGCGCGGGCGTCAGATCCATCGAGCTGTCGGAGGGGTGAGCGGGGTGCGGGCTGGTTGCGGTGTATTGTATTTGCTTGTATGCAATGAAATGCAATCTGTGGCTGCCGCGCCCGCGCGGGCCCGGCCGCGGCGCATCACGATCGGGACGGACCCATGACACAGACCCTCCCCGCCGATCTCGAAGGCCCCTGGGACGTCGTAATCGTCGGCGGCGGCAACGCGGCGCTGTGCGCGGCGATCGAGGCGGCCGAGGCGGGCTGCCGGGTGATCCTGCTCGAAAGCGCGCCCGAGGGTATGCGCGGCGGCAATTCGCGCCATACCC
>PUKW01000142.1 GCA_003550665.1 Paracoccaceae bacterium
AGCCCTGGCGAAAACTGCCGAGTTTCCCAATAGCTTGGAGGATCTGCTTTTTCTTCGACTGCAGGCTCTCGATTGTCTGTTCTTGGTTCATGGGGCCTCCTATGCAGAACTGTACGCAACGAATACGTACAGAATACCACAAAAACCCCGGCCCTAATAGCACATATCGATATTGGCGCCAAAAATGTCGTGCGCCCAATTGCTGGTGTAGACTTGCTCGAGCCGAACAACTGGTGCTAAAATCTCTATACTTAGAGGCACGCTTGCGCATTATAGGAGGATCACTATGCCGACGCGGTTTCGCTTAGGTGGCGCGTTCGCTTTAACCGGCTTGGTTTTTCTGCTCAGCGCATGCGCCACGCCGCAAGTCCGAGGAACGCAAGATTTTTCGAGCTCTGATCACTTTATCATTCCAGCTGAGATCCACGATCCGGTAGGCGTGGGTAGAATCATAATCGACACACTGGAAGCTGAAGGCTTTAGAGCTTCTCGTCGTTATGCAGGTGCGCGAGCATCTGCGCCTGACGCGCCCGAAAGTGCTCAACCAGGCTTCGGGAGCGGGTTTTTCGTCTCCCGATCGGGGCATTTGTTGACTAACGCACATGTTGTTCAAGGTGCGGAGAGCGTCTATGTGGTAATAAATGGGACATTAGAATTGGAATCCCGCATCTTGAAGGTAGACTCATCGAACGATCTCGCTGTACTACAAGTCGATCACGAACCTGAGCATTGGCTGCGTTTGACGAACCGGATCCAAAGTGGCGACGCAGTCCGAGTTATCGGTTACCCGCTCACACAAATACTTGGAGACGAGCCTCGCGTAACAGATGGCGTTATCTCAAGCACGACCGGCGTTGCGGGAGACCCAACTCGGTTTCAGATTACAGCGGCCATACATTCCGGAAATAGTGGTGGCCCGGTCTTGGATGCTGACGGCGCCGTTGTCGGTGTTGCTACTGAAAAACTCTCGGACGCATACCTTGCCGAAAAAACGGGCGAAATCCCTCAGAACATTAATTTTGCCGTCAAGTCTACCTATGCTATTCCGTTACTGCCGGAAGATGCTCGTTCGGAGCGGTCTGGTTTGAGTCATGCTATGGATTCCGACCTTCAGCAGGCAATCCGCGCTACCGCTCTGGTGCGTACAGGAGAGTCAACAACTGCCGCGACCAGCGAGCCTGATGCATCTAAGGGGCAAGGATTTGTTGTGCTCTTTCGCTACTACACCGACGCTTTCGGCAGGAGACTGATGCGCCTTGAGATTGAGATCGTGAATCCACAGACGGGAGAGATTATTACCGATGGATCGTGGTCAAGCTCAATGTCTGAAACACCCTCAAGAGTGACTCGCAGGCTTGTTGAAGAGATGATCGGTGTTCCCGCCAGGGAGGTTACGCCGCGGTGATCCGAGAAGCAGGCGATCCCCACGCAGCTGTTCGCGCGGCGTCGGCGTTTAAGGTATAGGACAATGACAAAAGCTACGACACATTATGAAACTTTGCAGGTTAGAGAGGATGCGAGCCCGGAAGCAATCAAGGGTGCTTACAAGCATTTGTCACAACGCTGGCATCCAGACAAGAATCCGGAGCAAGCGAATGAAAGTGAGCGAATTACGCAAAGTCTAAATGAAGCCTATTCAGTTCTGTCTGATCCGGAGCGAAGACAACACTACGATGCGTGGCTTGCTGAGCAAAGACGCAAACGCGCTCATGAGGAATCATCAACAAGATCTACGTTTTCGCCCCAAAGAGACAACGAGGCATATCGGAACCAATCAAGCGCGGGCGTTGATGAGATAGTTGTTAAAACGAGCAAGCGGAAGAGCTTTATGGTGCTTCTTCTCGGTTCGGCATTTTTGACGACAATTTTCATGTTTCCGCCCCCGCTGCACGATGACTTCGGCGAGGCCGCGGCGCTTCTCGGCGTATTAGCGGGGGCTATATTGGTGGGATGGTCTGTTGCGTTATTATTTAGTCAGCGACGAGGACTTGTATTGAACCGTTCCGGCGTTTGTTTCGATTTACCCGGGCTTTCGCCAGAGATGGTGCCATGGTCCGAGATCGTGGACGTCAGAGAATCGAAGTTGGCAGGTGTACTTGTTATAGTTGCCACCCCCCAAGAGTATATGAGACAACTGAGTGGCTGGGATCGATTTGTCGCCATGGTATACCATAAGCTATACGGCACACCAATCGTTCTATCTAACATGCTTACAAGTAATGTTTCTGATCTGCTCTTACTGCTTCGAGAGTACAAGTGGAAGTATGACAATACCTGACAGCATTGCGTGTAATACAATAAGAATACAAGCGAGGCAGATGGGAGCCAACGCGCACCCTGGTGGCGTACACGTTGATGTGGCAAACTCCAGTGATGGTGGATTGTCTTCTGTACGAATCTGTTTCCGGGGGCTATGTGAATGAGAGTGGTCGTAATTGTCTTTGTCCTCACTCTTGTCGTAATCTGGCGCTTTGCAAAACGAAACCAAGCTCGTTCACCAAGCGTTCACAAAGCTATTCGGGATAGGCAATTGACCTGGACGCCTGGGATGGCGGCCGCGATTCAGGACTATGGGCGACAAATCGCAGCATTGGGAGAACCGGACAAGCGCAGTATGGCAAAGCAGATTGGACGCGCAATGGCTGAAGAGTGGGATGACGGGTGGTACATATCCGCATGGGCTCGAAACCAAAGCTCTGTCTCTCAAGAAGAAATCGTAAGATTTGGGCGGCAGTTTTTCGACAATCCTTCACTTACTGATGCCGAAGTGACCAAGGAGGTATTCGCGATGTGCGTCGCTTTTGCAGTCTATGGTTACCGTATTCCGATATTCGACCTCCCGCAGAGCGAGTTACACTGGTACCTTGGGTAGTGCGCGTATTCGATGCCAAGCCTTGTGCTTGTGGCAACTTTTGGAAACCAGTGTCGTAACGGTGTGCGGTTCACTGGTTATGCTCAGCACATGACTTTCAACTTATCGTGACTGAGGAGGAATCCGTTGGTTGGCAGCGAATCAGAACGCTGGGGGATCATCATTTCTATTGTTCTTGTTTTTGTCTTCGTAGGAATGCCTGTCAGTTCCCAGGCACATGAAGGCTTCGGTTCTTCACAAGCACCTCCCTCTTTCACCCCCAGTTATCCTGATGATACACACGCAGAACGTGAACAGTGGTTGAGAGAATCCCGCGCTGCTCGCGAGCGCTACATGGCTGAGA
>PUKW01000005.1 GCA_003550665.1 Paracoccaceae bacterium
CGTCGATGGCGGCGCAGGCCGCGTCCTCGGTCTGCGCCACGACCACGCCCTTGCCGGCGGCGAGCCCGTCGGCCTTGACCACGATGGGCGCACCGGCGGCGCGGATATGCGCCTTCGCCGCGACGGGCTCGTCAAACCGCGCCCAGCGGGCCGTGGGCGCGCCGCAGGCGTCGCAGATCTCCTTGGTGAAGGTCTTGGAGGCCTCGAGCTGCGCGGCCGCCGCCGAGGGACCGAACACCGCCACCCCCGCATCCGCGAGCCGATCCGCCACCCCCGCCACGAGCGGCGCCTCCGGGCCGATCACGGCGAGATCGATGGCGTTTTCCTCGCAGAAGGTCGCCACCACGCCGCCATCGCCGATATCGATATCGGCGGTACGCGCGATCTGCGCGATCCCGGCATTGCCGGGGGCGACGATGAGCTTGTCACATTTCGGGTTCTGCTTGATCGCCCAGGCCAGCGCGTGCTCGCGCCCGCCGCCGCCCAGCACCAGGATGTTCATCGCGCGCCCCGCTCTTGGCCCCGCCTGCGCCGCGTTCTAGGCTGCACGCGGCAGATGCACAAGCGAGGGCCCATGTCCGACCTGATCGAGGATCCGTCGAGCAACGCGCCGGAGTTTTCCGTCACCGAGATTTCGGGCGCGGTCAAGCGCGTCATCGAGGGCGAGTTCGGGCGCGTACGGGTGCGCGGCGAGGTCGGGCGCGTGGCGCGGCCGCGCTCGGGGCATCTCTATCTCGACCTCAAGGATGACCGCGCGGTGCTCGCGGGGGTGATCTGGAAAGGTGTGGCCGGCAAGCTCGCGACACAGCCCGAGGAAGGCATGGAGGTCGTGGCGACAGGGCGGCTGACGACCTTCGCGGGCCAATCGCGCTACCAGATGATCATCGAGGAGATCGCGCCCGCCGGGGCCGGGGCGCTGATGGCGATGCTGGAGAAGCGCAAGGCCGCGCTCGCCGCGGAGGGGCTCTTCGCCGCCGAGCGCAAGCGCGCGCTGCCGCATATCCCCGAGGTGATCGGGGTGGTGACCTCGCCCTCGGGTGCGGTGATCCGCGACATCCTGCACCGGCTGCGCGACCGCTTTCCGCGCCGGGTGATCATCTGGCCCGTCGCGGTGCAGGGCGAGCGCTGTGCGGGTGAGGTCGCCGCCGCGATCCGGGGCTTCGGCGCGCTCGAACCGGGCGGGCCGGTGCCGCGGCCCGACCTGCTGATCGTGGCGCGCGGGGGCGGCTCGATCGAGGATCTGTGGGGCTTCAACGAGGAGATCGTGGTGCGCGCGGCGGCCGAATCGCCGATCCCGCTGATCTCGGCGGTGGGACACGAGACCGACACCACGTTGATCGACCTCGCCGCCGATTACCGCGCGCCCACCCCGACGGCGGCCGCCGAGCGCGCGGTGCCGGTGCGCCGCGAGCTGATCGCGGCGGTGGACGCGCTCGGCGCACGGCTCACGGCGGCGGCGGGGCGCGGGCTGACGCAGCGCGGCCAGCGCCTGCGCGACCTCGCGCGCGCCCTGCCCCGGCCCGAGACGCTGGTGGGCCAGGCGGCACAGCGGCTCGATTTCCTCGGCGAGCGCCTGCCCGCCGCGCTGCGCACGGCCACCCATGCGCAGCGCCTGCGGCTGCAGCGCGCGGCGGGCGGGCTGCGCCCCGGCGTGCTCGGCCGGATGGTGGCGCGGGCGCGCGCCGATCTCACCTCCCGCCGGGAGCGCCTCATGCCCGCGCTGAGCCGCGGCATCGATGCGCGCGGGGATGCCCTGCGCCAGATCGGGCGCGGGCTGCGCCGCGCCAGCGTCGAGCGCACGCTCGCCCAGCGCGCCCGCGACCGCGCCGCGATCGGCCAGCGCTTGCTGCGCGCCGCCGACGCACGCACCGAGGCGGCGCGCACACGGCTTGACGGGCTCGAACGGCTGCGCCAGACGCTGGGCTACCGCGCCACGCTGCGCCGGGGCTACGCGGTGGTGCGCGCCGAGGACGGCGTCGTCACCGGCGCGGAGCAGGCCCGCGCCGCGAAGCTGCTGGAAATCGAATTCCATGACGGGTCCGTCCAGACCGCACCGACACGCAGGCCGCGGACCCGCCCCGACACGCCAACGCCGGAGGATCAGGGCCGCCTGCTGTGAGCCGCGCTCAGTGCGTCCAGCCGAGCCGGCGATTGGTGGAGAAGTTCTCGCCATAGCCGCCGGGGCGGATCTTGTGCTTGCGCTTGCTCGGCTTGAGCACCACCGCCTCGATGCCGTGTTCGCGGGCGTAGCTTTCGGCCGCCTCGCGGCTGTCGAATTGCAGGCGCACCTGGCTGTTCATGTCGTCGGAGCTGGTCCAGCCCATCAGCGGGTCGATCTCGCGCCGGCGTTCGGGCGAGAATTCCAGCACCCAGCCCTGCGCCTTCGCCTGCCCCGACTGGGTCGCCGCGCGCGACGGCTGATAGATTCGTGCCCGCATGACAGCCTCCGTTGATGGCGCGCACTATCGCGACGCCGCGGCCCGGATGCAAGGGGCCGCCCCTTGATCCGGCGGCCCGCGCGCGCATCTTGAGTGCGAAAGGGGAATCGCCATGCCCGACGCCAGCACCGATCAGCCCGCCGCGCCGCGCCCCAAGCTCGAGGGCGGTCAGCGCTTTCGCATGCAAACGGAGTACAGCTCCGCCGGCGACCAGCCTACCGCGATCGCCGAGCTCGCCGAAGGCATCACCGCCGGCGAGCGCGACCAGGTGCTGCTTGGCGCGACCGGGACGGGCAAGACCTACACCATGGCGCGCGTGATCGAGCAGACGCAGCGCCCGGCGATCATCCTCGCCCCCAACAAGACCCTTGCCGCGCAGCTTTACGGCGAGTTCAAGGGGTTCTTCCCCGACAACGCGGTGGAATACTTCGTCAGCTACTACGACTACTACCAGCCCGAGGCCTATGTGCCGCGCACCGACACCTTCATCGAGAAGGAGTCCCAGATCAACGAGCAGATCGACCGGATGCGCCACTCCGCCACCCGCGCCCTGCTGGAACGCGACGACGTGATCATCGTCGCCTCGGTGTCGTGCATCTACGGCATCGGCTCGGTCGAGACCTACTCGGCGATGACGCAGGAGCTGCATGTCGGCGCCGAATACGACCAGCGCCGCATCATGGCCGAGCTCGTCGCCCAGCAATACAAGCGCAACGATCAGGCCTTCCAGCGCGGCACCTTCAGGGTGCGCGGCGACGTGC
>PUKW01000164.1 GCA_003550665.1 Paracoccaceae bacterium
AGCGCGATCTTCGAGGCGTCGTCGCGCCGCGAGAACATGCTCTCGCCGAAGAACGCCCCGCCGAGCGCGATCCCGTATACCCCGCCAACGAGCGCGTCGTCCTCCCAGACCTCCATGGAATGCGCATAACCCTTGCGGTGCAACGCGCAGCTCAGCTCGAAGATCGGGCGGTTGATCCAGGTCTCGCCGCGATCGGCGCAACCGCGCACCACCTCGGTGAAGGCGGTGTCGGTGCGTATCGCGAAGGGCGCGCGCAGGATGCGGCGGCGCAGCGAACGCGAGATGTGGAAGCCGTCGAGCGGCAGAATGCCGCGCCGCTCGGGATCGATCCAGTGCAGTTTCTCCTGGTCGCGCCGCTCGGCCATCGGGAAGATGCCGGAGGCATAGGCGCGCAGCATGAGCTCGGGGGTTACGCCGGCATGCATCGCCATCGCGTCACCCGGCGGCGGGGCGGCGGCGGCGCGTGATCGCGCCGCCGCCCGCGGTCTCGATGCGCTCCGCGGCGGTGTCGAGCGGTTCGCGCGCGACGGCCATGTGATGCGCGTTGGCGTGCAGCAGCGTGCCGGGCGCGGCGATCCAGCCGACATGCCCGCGCCAGAAGACCAGATCGCCGCGCCGAAGCGGAGCATCGGCGGCGAGCGCCGTGCCGAGCTGCGTCTCCTGCAGGTCGCTGTCACCGGGGCAGGGGATCGCGCAGGCGAGGCAGGCGATCTGCACCAGCGCCGAACAGTCGAGCCCGCCATGCCCGTTGCCGCCCCACAGATAGGGGCTGCCGAGCAGGCGTTCGGCGACGGCGACGGGGTCGGTTTCGGGCGCGGTGACCGGGCGGAGATGCGCGGCCGGGACGAACTGCCCGGCATCGGTCTCGGCGAACCGGTCATGTTCGGCGCGGATGCTCAGAAGCGCCCCGATCGGCAGCGCGCAGAGCTCGCGCGCCTTGATGTCGGGGCCCGGGTAGAGATGCGTCGCGGGGGCTGCGACGCGATGCGTGGGCGCGCCGTCGTCGCCGAGATCGGCCTCGGCGACGTAGCCGACATAGCCGTCACGCGCGCACCGGCCGAAGGCGAAACCGTCGCGCCGCTCCAGCACCTCGAAGCGCTCGCCCATGGCGAGCTGGCGGTCGCGCGCCCCGCCGGGCGCCGCCAGAAGATCTGTGAGGGCGGTGCGCACGCGCATCCAGTCGCCCGTGACGTAGCGCTCGGCCGTGACGGTGCCGCGCAGCTCGGCGGCCGCGACGCGGCCATTGGCCGGCGTCAGCCGCCGGTCGCTCACAGCCCGAGCTGCCCCGGCAGCGCCGAAAACAGCGCACGCGCGCCCTGGCCGAGCCCGCCCTTGGGACGCCCCGGGGCGTCCCGCTGCTGCCAGCCATAGATGTCGAAATGCGCGAACCGCGCCGTGTGCGCCACGAAGCGGTTGAGAAACAGCGCCGCGGTGATCGATCCGGCCATGCCGCCGGAGGGCGCGTTGTCGAGATCGGCGATGCCCGGCTCGATCACCGACTCGTAGCCCGGCCAGAGCGGCATCCGCCACAACGGATCGCGCACTGTCTCCGCGGCCTCGGCGAGGGCCGCGGCGAGCGCGTCGTCGCCCGTGTAGAAGGGCGGAATCTCGCCGCCGAGCGCGACCCGCGCCGCGCCCGTCAGCGTCGCCATCGACACGAGGCAGTCAGGCCGCTCCTCATCGGCCAGCGCCAGCGCATCGGCGAGGACAAGCCGGCCCTCCGCGTCGGTGTTGTTGATCTCGACGGTGAGACCGCTGCGCGCGGTGAGGATGTCCTGCGGCCGGAACGCCCCCGCCGAGATCGCGTTCTCCACCGCCGGCACCAGCACCCTCAGCCGCGCCTTCCAGCCCTGCTCCATGATCATCCGCGCCAGCCCGGCCACCGTCGCTGCGCCGCCCATGTCCTTCTTCATCAGGCCCATCGAGGCGGCGGGCTTGATGTTGAGCCCGCCGGTATCGAAGCACACCCCCTTGCCCACCAGGGTGAGCCGTGGCCCCGCCTCGCCCCAGCGCATGTCGATCAGCCGCGGCACCTCGGCGGCGGCGCGCCCGACGGTGTGGATGAGCGGCAGGTTGCCGTCGCGCAGGGCGTCGCCGCGCGTGACCGAAACCTCGGCGCCGAAATCGCCGGCGAGCGCGGTGAAGGCGGCCTCGAGCCCCTCGGGGCCCATATCGCTGGCGGGGGTGTTGATCAGATCGCGGGTGAGCGCCTCGCCGGCGGCGATCGCCTCGAGCCGCGCGGCATCGATGCCCTCGGGCGCAACGAGCCTGACCTGCGGCGCCGGGCGCGCCCTGTAGCGCTCGAATCGGTAGCCGGCGAGCAGAAAGCCGAGCGCCGCCTCCTCGAGCGCGCCGCCCGAGAGCCCCTCCTCGAGCCGGTAACTGCCCCCCGGCAGGGCCGCCGCCGCGCGCGCAAGGATGAAGCGCTCGCGCCGGCGCGCCGCGGCGTCACCGAGACCGGCCACGGCACCGGCGAGACCTCCCTCGCCGTCCGGCAGAAGCGCAACATCGCCGGCCCGGGCCCGGAATTCCGTCGCCGCGAGCCAGTTCCGGACCCGGGGGCTCTGCGCCGCGCGCCAGTCGTCGAGCGCTTCGCGGGTGACGACATGCAGCGGCAGCGCGGGCGCGGCGGGATCGGCGAAGGTGAGCGGCATCGGCGGGGCCTCGTCTGCGGACTGTCGGCCTTGTCTATGGCCCGGCGGCGGGTTTGTCACCTACCCGTGCGCGCCGGCGGCTCCTCGAGGTTGCGCGCAAGCCAGTCCTCGAGCCAGTGGATCGAATAGGCCCCCGCGCGGATCTCGGGATCGGCCAGAAGCGCGTGAAACAGCGGCACCGTGGTATCGACCCCGTCCACGATCAATTCGCCGAGCGCGCGCTTGAGCCGCGCCAGCGCCTCGGGCCGGTCGCGGCCATGCACGATGAGCTTGCCGATCAGGCTGTCGTAATAGGGCGGGATCCGGTAGCCGGCATAGAGCGCCGAGTCCATCCGCACCCCGAGCCCGCCCGGCGCATGAAACACGCTTACCCGGCCCGGCCGCGGCGCGAAATCGGGCAGCCGCTCGGCATTGATGCGCACCTCGATGGCGTGACCGCGCGGGACGAGCTCTTCCTGCGTGAAGGATAGCGTCTCGCCGGCGGCGACGCGGATCTGCTCGCGCACGAGATCGACGCCGTAGACTTCCTCGGTGACGGGATGTTCGACTTGAAGGCGCGTGTTCATCTCGATGAAGTGGAATTCGCCGTCCTCGAACAGGAACTCCACCGTGCCCGCCCCGGAATAGCCGATGCGCGCCATCGCATCCGCGCAGATCCCGCCGATGCGCGCGCGCTCCTCGGCGGTCAGCCCGATGGCGGGGGCCTCCTCGAAGATCTTCTGGTGGCGGCGCTGCAGCGAGCAGTCACGCTCGCCCAGATGCACGGCCCCGCCCTTGCCGTCGCCGAAGACCTGAATCTCGATATGGCGCGGATTGGCGAGGTATTTCTCGAGATAGACATCCGGATTGCCGAAGACCGAGCGCGCCTCCGAGCGCGCGCCGCGAAACGCCACGTCGAGCTCCGCGGCGGTGCGCGCGAGCTTCATGCCGCGCCCGCCGCCACCCGCCGTGGCCTTGACGAGCACGGGAAAGCCGATCTCCGCGGCGACGCGGTGCGCCTCGTCGAGATCGTCGATGCCGCCCGCGGAGCCGGGCACGCAGGGCACGCCGAGGGTCTTCATCGTCTCCTTGGCGGTGATCTTGTCGCCCATCATGCGGATATGTTCGGCCGAGGGGCCGATGAAGTTCAGCGCGTGATCCTCCACGACCTGCACGAAGGCGGCGTTCTCCGACAGGAAGCCGTAGCCCGGATGGATCGCCTGCGCACCGGTGATCTCGCACGCCGAGATGATCGCGGGCACCGAAAGGTAGCTTTCCGCGGCCGCGGGCGGGCCGATGCACAGCGCCTCGTCGGCCATGCGCACATGCATCGCGTCGGTGTCGGCGGTCGAATGCACCGCGACGCTGCGGATGCCCATCTCCCGGCAGGCGCGGATGACGCGCAGGGCGATCTCGCCACGGTTCGCGATCAGGATTTTCTCGAACATCGCGGCTGTGCCCTATTCGACGATCATCAGGGGCGCGCCGTATTCCACCGGGCTGGTGTCGGTCACGAGAATGCGCCGCACTGTCCCCGAATGCGGTGCGGGGATCTGGTTCATCGTCTTCATCGCCTCGATGATCATCAGCGGCTGGCCTTCGGTGACTTCCGTGCCGATGGTGACGAAGGGGTCGGCGCCGGGCTCGGGCGACAGATAGGCCGTGCCGACCATGGGCGAGGTGACGGCGCCGGGGTGCTGCGCCGGGTCGTCGGGCGCGAGCGGGGCGGGTTCGGGCGTTGCGGCGCCTGCGGGGGCTGCGGGGGCGGGCGCGCTGGCCGCGGCGGGGGCGGCGGCGGGCGGCTGGCGCGAGACGCGCACATCGAGCGTGTCGCTCTCGCCGTATTCACGCCGCACCGCGATCTCGGTCAGGTCGTTGCGATGCAGAAGTTCCGCGAGCGACTCGATAAAGGCCACATCCGCACTGTTACGCGTCTTGGTCATGCCGTCCCCGATTGGTCCTGGGCGCCAACACCCGGTCGGCGCCGCTTATACGTCAGTTATGCCGGGCTGAAAAGATGCACCGGCACCGGGCCTCGAGCCCTTCCCAGCGCGGCCGCGATGCGCGATGACTGTATCGGGCAGCAAGGGGGCGCGGATGCCAAGATCGGCGCTGATGGGCACGCGGATCCGGGAGACGCGGCTACGGCGCGGGCTGCGCCAGGTCGAGCTGGCCCGGCAGGTCGGCGTGTCTCCTTCCTACCTGAACCTGATCGAGCACAATCGCCGCCGGCCCGGCGCGGCGCTGGCCGAAGCGCTCGGCGCGGCGCTCCAGATCGCGCCGGGGGCGCTCGCGGAAGGGGCGCAGGATCCGCTTCTCGATGCGTTGCGCGAGGCGGCGGCGGCAGGCGACACGATCGAGCCGGCGGAACTCGACCGCATCGAGGAGTTCGTCGGCCGTTTTCCCGGCTGGGCGGAGCTTGTGGCCGCGCAGCATCGCCGCCTCGCCGCGCTCGAGCAGACCGTCGAGCGGCTCAGCGATCGCATGACGCATGATCCCTACCTGTCCGCCGCGCTGCATGATGTGCTCTCGGCGATCAGCTCGGTGCGCTCCACCGCCGCGATCCTCGCCGAGAGCGACGACATCGCGCCCGACTGGCGCAAGCGGTTCCACGCCAATCTGCACGCCGACAGCGAACGGCTCGGCGCCGGGGCGCAGGCGCTGGTGGGGTATCTCGACACCGCCGAGGACGAGGAGATGAGCCTCGCCGCGCCGCAGGAGGAGCTCGAGGCGTGGCTCGCCGCGCGCGACTATCATGTCGAGGCGCTCGAACGCGACGGCGCGGTGCCGATCGCGGCGCTCATCGACGATGCGCCCGAACTCGCCACGCGCCCGGCGCGCGCGCTGGCGGGGCGGTTCCTGCATCGCTACCGCGCCGATGCGCGCGCGCTCCCGCTCGGGCCGTTCACCGCCGCGGTGCGGGCGCTCGGGCCGGATCCGGGCGCGCTCGCGGCGCGTTTCGAGGTGCCGCTGCCGATGGTCCTGCGCCGGCTCGCCGCGCTGCCGCCGCGCGAGGGGTTGCCGCAGGCAGGGCTGGTGCTGTGCGATGCCTCGGGCACGCTGGTGTTTCGCAAGCCCGTCGCGGGCTTCGCGCTGCCGCGTTTCGGGGCCGCCTGTCCGCTGTGGCCGCTCTACCAGGCGCTGATGCAGCCTGCGCGCCCGATCAGCCGTCGCGTCGAGATGGCCGGGCGGATGCCGCGCCGCTTCCTCACCTACGCGGTCTGCGCGCCGCATCCGCCCACGCGCTTCGACGCGCCGCTCGTCGTCGAGGCGACGATGCTGATCCTGCCCGCCGAGAGCGACACCGCCCCGGCCGAGCCCGTCGGCACGAGCTGCCGCATCTGCCCGCGCGAGGGCTGCCCGGCCCGGCGCGAGCCCTCGATCCTCGCAGAGGAGTTTTGACAGGCAAGGGTTTTGCCGCGATAGTCGGGACCATGGCGCGGTCCGTGCTATGGGGGAGGCCGGTTCTTGAGCAAGCACGCGCTGCTCATCGAGGATGAGCCCAACATCATCGAGGCCATCCGCTTCATCCTGTCGCGCGATGGCTGGCGGGTGAGCACGCATGACACCGGCGCCGACGCCGCCGAGGTGATCGCGCGCACGGACCCCGACATAGTGATCCTCGACGTGATGCTGCCCGGGCGCAGCGGCTACGAGATCCTCGACGAGCTGCGCGCCGATGCCGCAACGCGCGACCTGCCCGTTCTCATGCTCACCGCCAAGGGGCAGGAGCGCGACCGCCGCCTCGCCGAGCGCGCCGGGGCCAGCCGTTTCATGACCAAGCCCTTCTCCAACAGCGAGGTGCTCGCGGCGATGCGCGAGATGGTCGGGCCGTGAGCGCCCGACGCGGCCCGTCGCTCTATCTGGCCCGGCAAAGCTACCGCCGGCGCCGGCTGATCGATGCGGCGCGCCTTCTGCCGTTCCTGGGCGCGGTGCTGCTGTTGCTGCCGCTGCTCTGGACGCCCGAGGACACGCCCGAAAGCGCCACCGCGCGGCAGGCGCTCTATGTTTTCGCGGTGTGGCTCGGGCTTGTCGTGGCGGCGCTTTTGCTGGCGCGTCGGCTGCCGCGCGGCGAGGACGGGCGCACCGACGAGGCGGGCTGATGGTTCCGTTCAATGTCCTCGTGCTGGCCTGCCTGGCCTATGTGGCCTTTCTCTTTCTCGTCGCCTTCGCGGTCGAGCGCGCCGCGGCGCAGGGCCGGGCGCGCTGGCTGCGCGCGCCGCTGGTCTACACGCTGTCGCTGTCGGTCTACTGCACCGCCTGGACCTTCTACGGCGCAGTCGGCTACGCGGCGCGTTCGGGGCTCGAATTCGCGACGATCTATCTCGGCCCGACGCTGATATTCGTCGGTTGGTGGTGGATCCTGCGCAAGCTCGTGCGCATCGGGCGCGCGCAGCGGGTCACGTCGATCGCCGATCTGATCTCGGCGCGCTACGGCAAGTCCAACATGCTCGGCGTCATCGTCACGATCCTCGCGCTGTGCGCCACCACGCCCTACATCGCGCTGCAGCTGCAATCCATCGCGCTGTCCTTCGGGGTGTTCACCGCGGGCACGCCGGCGGGGTGGACGGTGCCCGATGCGGACACGACGGCGCTGTGGGTGGCGGTGGGGCTGGCGCTGTTCACGATCCTGTTCGGCACCCGCCATCTCGACGCCAACGAGCAGCACCCCGGCGTTGTCACCGCGATCGCCGTCGAGGCCGTCGTCAAGCTCGTCGCGCTGCTGGCGGTCGGGGTCTTCGTGGTCTGGGCGGTGGCGGGAGGGCCGGGCGACATCATCGCGCGCATCGAGGCCGCGCCGCGCCCGGAATGGGCGATCGAGCCGGGGCGCTGGGCGGGGCTGACCTTCCTCGCGGCGGTGGCGATCATCTGCCTGCCGCGCATGTTCCAGGTCACCGTCGTCGAGAATGTCGACGAGCGCCACCTTGCCACGGCGAGCTGGGCGTTTCCGCTCTACCTGTTCCTGATGAGCCTGTTCGTGATGCCGATCGCGGTGGTCGGGCTCGAGGTGATGCCGGAGGGGTCGAACCCGGATCTGTTCGTGCTCACCCTGCCGCTGGCCTTCGATCAGGGGGCGCTGGCGATGCTCGCCTTTCTCGGCGGCTTCTCGGCGGCGACCTCGATGGTGATCATCGCGGCGATCGCGCTGGCGACGATGCTGTCGAACCATATCGTGATGCCGCTCTGGCTGGCGCTGGCGCGGCGTCGGGGCGGCGGCAGCGGCGACATGCGCCATGTCGTGCTGCGCGCGCGGCGGCTGTCGATCATCGTGATGATCGTGCTGGGCTACATCTATTACAGCTTCACCGGCGGGACCGCGGCGCTCGCGGCGATAGGGCTGATCGCCTTCGTGGGGGTGGCGCAGTTCCTGCCCGCGCTCATCGGCGGCATCTTCTGGCGCGCGGCGACGCGGGTGGGCGCGGCGGCGGGTCTCGGGCTCGGCTTCGCGATCTGGCTCTATGCGCTGTTCCTGCCGAGCTTCGGCGCCGGCGTTATGATCCCCGACGCGGTGATGACGCAGGGACCCTTCGGTATCGGCTGGCTGCGCCCGCAGGCGCTGTTCGGGGTCGAGGGGATGGACCCGCTCCTGCATGCCCTGTTCTGGAGTCTCGTCTTCAACACCTCGGCGTTCCTGATCGGCTCGCTGGTAAGCTTTCCCACCCCCGTCGAGCGCGTGCAGGGGGCGCAGTTCGTCAATGTCTTCGACATGAGCGGCGGCACGCAGGGCTGGGGGCGCAGCGTCGGCGAGGCGGAGGATCTTCTGGTCACCGCTCAGCGCGTGCTCGGCGCGGAGGCCGCACAGAGCTTCTTTCAGCAGGCCGCCGCCGATCAGGGCAAGGACGGGTTCCTGCCCGACACCACGCCCGATTTCATCGAACGTCTCGAACGCCGGCTCGCCGGGTCCGTGGGCGCGGCGACGGCGCATGCCATGGTCGCGCAGATCGTCGGTTCGAGCGTGGTGACCACCGAGGATCTGATGGCCGTCGCCGACGAGACCGCGCAGATCATGGAATACTCCAGCCAGCTCGAGGCCAAGTCCGAGGAACTCGCCCGTACCGCGCGCCAGCTGCGCGAGGTCAATCACAAGCTCACCGAGCTCTCCGAGCAGAAGGACGCCTTCCTGTCGCAGATCAGCCACGAGCTCCGCACGCCGATGACCTCGATCCGCGCCTTCTCCGAGATCCTGCGCGACGCCGGCGGGCTGCCCGCCGAGGATCAGCACAAATACGCCACCATCATCCATGACGAGACGATCCGGCTGACGCGGCTGCTCGACGATCTGCTCGATCTGAGCGTGCTCGAATCGGGGCGGGTGCGGCTTCAGGCCGAGGAGGACAATCTCTCCCGGCTCATCGAGCGCGCGCTCGGCGCGGCGAATTCCACCGCCCCGGAGCGCGATTTCGTCATCCATCGCGATCCGCCCGAAGAGGACATCGCGCTGCATACCGACTCTGGCCGGCTGACGCAGGTCTTCATCAACATCATCGCGAATGCGCGCAAATACTGCGACGCCGCGGAGCCGGAGCTGTGGATCAAGCCGCGTGTCCGCGACGGGCGCGTCGAGGTCGATTTCGTCGACAACGGAACCGGCATCCCGCAAAAGCAGGAGTCGCTGATCTTCGAGAAGTTCTCCCGGCTGACCGATCAGGCCCGCGCCGGGGGGGCCGGGCTCGGCCTCGCGATCTGCCGCGAGATCATGCTCAATCTGGGCGGCGACATCGCCTATCTGCCCGGCCAGGGGGGCGCGGCCTTCCGGGTCAGCTTCCCGCGCGAGATGCCGGCGCAAACGCCCGACAGCGACGACGTCGAGGCGCAGGAGGCGACCGGCGCGGTCAGCGCGTCGTAGGCGCCGATCCGCTACGCCGATGCGGGGCCGCGGATGATGACCGCACGCGTCAGGTGCCGCAGAAGGTCTGGCGCACGGCCTCCTCGGGGCGCGGCGGGGCCTGCAGATCGGCGTGGCGGGGCTGGTCCTCGAAGGGCCGCGCGAGCACGTCGCACAACCGGTGGAACGGCGTGTAATCGCCCGTCACGGCGGCGCCGATCGCGGCCTCGACCTGGTGGTTGCGCGGGATGAAGGCGGGGTTCACCGCGGCGATGCCAGGTTGCGCCGCCGCGATGTCGCGCCCCTCGCGCGCAAGCCGCGCCTGCCAGTGCTGCGCCCAGCTGTCGAAGTCCGCAGGATCGTCGAACTCGTCGCGCGCGGTGCCGTCGGCGAGCCCGCGGAAGGTGCGGGTGAAATCGGCGCCGTGGCGCGCCATCCGCGCGAGCAGCCCCTCGATGAGGTCGCGGTCCGCCGGCTCGGCGGTCGCAAGGCCGATCTTGGCGCGGAACTCATCCAGCCACGCGGCCGTGTAGTGGTCCGAAAACTCATGCACCGCCGCCGTCGCGGCCTCGACGGCGGCGTCCTGGTCCGCGTCGATCAGCGGCAGCAGGCAGGTGGCGAACTGCGCGAGGTTCCACACCGCGATCTGCGGCTGGTTGGCATAGGCGTAGCGGCCGAACTGATCGATCGACGAGAACACCGTTTCGGGATGGTAGCTGTCCATGAAGGCGCAGGGGCCGTAATCGATGGTCTCGCCGGCGATATGGGTGTTGTCGGTGTTCATCACGCCGTGAACGAAGCCGATCGCCATCCACCGCGCCGCGAGCCGCGCCTGCACCGCCACCACCGCGCGGATCAGCCCGAGCGGGCCGTCCGCCTCGGGGTAGTGCCGGGCGATGGTGTGCTCCATGAGCGCGCGCACGCCATCGATGTCCTGGCGCACGGCGAAGAACTGGAAGGTGCCGACGCGGATATGGCTCGACGCGACGCGGGCGAGCACGGCGCCTGGCATGCGGTCCTCGCGAAACACCCATTCGCCTGTAGTAACGGCGGCAAGGGCGCGCGTCGTCGGCACGCCGAGCGCGTTCATCGCCTCGCTGACAAGGTATTCGCGCAGCACCGGCCCGACCCAGGCGCGCCCGTCGCCCGCGCGCGAGAAGGGCGTGCGCCCCGACCCCTTGAGCTGAATGTCGCGGCGCCGGCCCTGCCGGTCGATTACCTCGCCGATGAGATGCGCGCGCCCGTCGCCGAGCTGCGGCACGAAGCCGCCGAACTGATGCCCCGCATAGGCCTGCGCGAGCGGCTCGGCGCCCTGCGGGGTGCTGTTGCCGGCCAGGATCGCCACGCCCTCCTCTGCGCGCAGCGCGGCCGGGTCGAGCCCGAGCTCGGCGGCGAGCGCGTCGTTGAGCCGGATCAGCGCGGGTGCGGCGACGGGCTCGGGCGCGAGGCGCGCGAAGAAGCGGTCGGGCAGCCGGGCATAGCTGTTGTCGAAGGCGATCTGCAGGGACATGGGCGGCTCCTCCTTCGTCCACAGGTAAGTGAAGGGGCCGCTCGCTTCCAGTGCCCTTGTCGCACGGACTGCGGCGCTATGTCCTGATGCCGACAGCGAGGGAGTGACAAATGGCCGCAACGACGCACACCAACATGCAGCTTCGCGATCGTCCGGAGTTTCGTAGCAAGCCGCGCCCGCTGACGCGGCCCGCGGATGCCATGACGGCCGACGCCGTCGCGGAGATGAGCGCGCGCGATTTCGGCTCGGTGATCGTGGTCGACGCGGATGAAAGGGTCATCGGCGTCGTCACCGAACGCGACATCATGAAGCGCATCGTCAATGAGGGCCGCGATCCCGCGACGACCCCGTTGAGCGAGATCATGACGCGCGACCCGCGCGTGGCGCGCGAGACGGATGACCTGCTCGACTGGCTGCGCATCATGTCGAACGAACGCTTCCGCCGTCTGCCGGTGGTCGACGCGGATGGCCGCATCGTCACGGTCTTCACGCAGGGCGATTTCGTGTCCTTCACATGGCCGGACCTGATCTATCAGGGCACGCAGCTCGCCAAGGCCAGTATCGGGCGCAACTGGGCGCTGTGGCTCATCGGCGGCGGGATCATGGTCTATACGCTCTTGATGGTGCTGGTGCTCAACACGGTCTGATCAGCCGCGCTCGGCGCGCTCGGCGCGCTTGGCCGCGTCCCACAGCGCGTCCATCTCGGCGAGGTCGGAGTCCGCGGGGCCGCGCCCGTCCGCGGCCAGCGCGGCCTCGATCGCCTTGAAGCGGCGGGTGAACTTCGCATTCGCCGCGCGCAGCGCCGCCTCCGGGTCGATCTGGAGGTGGCGCGCGAGATTGGTCATCGCGAAGAGCAGATCACCGAATTCCTCGGCCGCGGTCTGCGGATCGGCCCCCGCCTCGGCAAGTTCGCGCGCCTCCTCGGCGATCTTGGCGGCAGCCGCTTCGGTCGCGGGCCAGTCGAACCCCACCCGCGCGGCGCGCTTTTGCAGCTTGAGCGCGCGGGTCAGCGCCGGCAGGCCGAGCGCCACCCCGTCGAGCGCCCCGCGCCGGTCCCCGGCCGCGCGCTCGGCGGCCTTGAGCGCCTCCCAGTCGGCGGCCTGCTGCGCGGCGCTCTTGTCGCGCGACTGATCCGCGAAGACGTGCGGATGCCGCGCCACCATCTTGTCGCCGATCCCGCGCGCGACGTCGTCGAAGCCGAAATGCCCCGCTTCCTCGGCCATGCGCGCATGATAGACGACCTGCAGGAGAAGATCGCCGAGTTCGGCGCGCAACTCGTCCCAGTCGCGCCGCACGATGGCGTCGGCGACCTCATGCGCCTCCTCGATGGTGTAGGGGGCGATGGAATCGAAATCCTGCTCGATGTCCCAGGGGCAGCCCGTCTCGGGGTCGCGCAGCCGGGCCATGACGGCCCGCAGCCGCGCGACCGGGTCGGAATCGGCGTCATTGGTCATTGCTCTGGCCCGTGTTTTGCGCTCCGATCGGGGTTAACCGCAGCGCAGGCGAGGAGTCCAGCATGCCCGTCCACAACCGCATCGCCGATTACGCGCAGGAGATGACCGAATGGCGCCGGCACCTGCATCGCCATCCCGAGCTGCGCTTCGACTGCTTCGAGACGGCGCGCTTCGTGGTCGAGCGGCTGCGCGATTTCGGCGTGGACGAGGTCCATGAGGGCATCGCGCAAAGCGGAGTGGTCGCGATCATCGAGGGGCAGGGCGCGGGGCCGGTGATCGGGCTGCGCGCGGATATGGACGCGCTGCCGATCGCCGAGACGACGGGGGCGGCGCATGCCTCGACGGTGCCGGGGGTGATGCATGCCTGCGGCCATGACGGGCACACGACGATGCTGCTGGGCGCGGCGCGGTATCTGGCCGAGACGCGGCGCTTCGCGGGGCGCGTGGCGCTCATCTTCCAGCCCGCCGAGGAGGGCGCGGGCGGCGCGCGCGTGATGGTCGAGGAGGGGATTCTCGATCGCTTCGGGATCGAGCGGGTCTTTGCGCTGCACAACGCGCCGGGGGTGTCCGAGGGCAGCTTCGTCACGCGGCCGGGGCCGTTCATGGCGGCGGTGGACACCGCGACCGTGCGCATCGCGGGGCGCGGCGGCCACGGCGCGCGCCCGCACGAGACGGCCGATCCGATCCAGGCGGCGATCGCGATGATCCAGGCCTTTCAGACCATCGTGAGCCGCAACGTGCCCGCCGGCGACGCGGTCGTGATCTCCGTCACGCAGATCCATGCCGGCAGCGCCGACAACATCATCCCCGACGCGTCCTGGTTCGGTGCCACGATCCGCAGCTTCGACGACCGGGTGCGCGACCTCGTCGAACGGCGCATGGGCGAGATCGTCGCCGGGCAGGCGGCGGCCTTCGGGGTGCAAGCCGAGCTCGACTACGCGCGCGGCTATCCGCCCACGGTCAACGACGCCGAGGAGGCCGCCTTCGCCGTCGAGGTGGCGCGCGAGGTCGCCGGGGCGGGCATGGTCGAGGATGCGGCGGCGCGGGAGTTCATCTCTGAGGATTTCGCCTACATGCTCGCGGCGCGGCCGGGGGCATACCTGTTTCTTGGCCAGGGCGAGAGCGCCGGGCTGCACCAGAGCGGCTATGACTTCAACGACGCGGTCGCGCCGGTAGGGGCGAGCTTTCTCGCGCGGGTCGTGGAGCGGGGTCAGCCGGCGGGGTAACGCCCCCTCCGCGCGCACCCGGGGGCGCTTGCCGTGCCCGGCGGCGTGGCGGGGCGCGCGTATCAGGCCGCCCGCATTGGCCCGTCACGAAGCCCGTAGCCGATATATGCCAGTTGCAGCATCCCGCGCCGCAGGCCCGGCAGCGGCAGGCGCCGGGGCGGTACCTGCATGAGGCCGGGATTGGTATTGGCCTGTCCGGCAATGGCGTGGGCGATGCGCCGGCCCGCCTCGCTGGCGGGGGTCACCCCGTTGCCGTGCCAGCCGAACGCCGCGAAGAGCCCCGGCGCCTCGGGCACTTCGCCGGCGAAGGGCGTCAGGCTGCCGGTCAGGCAGACGAGTCCCGACCAGGTCCGCTCCGTCTCGGCGTTGCGCCAGGCCGGAAACATCACCTCGAAATGGCGCCGGGCTTCGCGCTGGATGCCCGCGAGCCTGTCGGGACGCGCCGAGAGCCCGCCGCGCATCCCGAACAGGAACCGTCCGCAGGGCAGGAGGCGGAAATAATGCAGCAGCTTGCGCGAATCGAACGCCATGCGATGGCTCGTCCAGCCCTGCGCGGCGCGCTCCTGCGCGCTCAGCGGCCGGGTGACGAGGATCGTCG
>PUKW01000205.1 GCA_003550665.1 Paracoccaceae bacterium
AGCACGAGCACGATCAGCGTGACGATCGGCATCCCCTTGCGCGCGATGTCGAGCGCGCCGAGATCGCGCTCGGGCGCGCTGTGGCTGTCGCCGGTCTCGAAGACGAAGCCGGGCATCCGCCACGCCAGCAGCAGGATCGTCACCGTGAACGCCGCCGACAGCACCAGCCCCGGCCCCACCCCGGCCAGGAACATCCGCCCGACCGACTGCTCGGCCAGCACCGCATAGACGATCATCAACAGCGAGGGCGGGATCAGCATGCCGAGCACCGAGCTGCCCGCGACGACACCCGTGGCGAAGCGCCGGGTGTAGCCGTGGCGCGTCATCTCGGGGACGGCAACGCGCGCGAAGACCGTGGCCGAGGCGATGGAGACGCCGGTGATGGCGGCAAAGACCGCGTTGGCAAACACCGTCGCAACGCCGAGCCCCGCGCGCACCCGGCGCAGGAGCCGCTCGAAGACATCGAAGGTGTCCTTGCCCACCCCCGACGCCGACACGAGCAGCCCCATCAGCACGAAAAGCGGCACGATGGCATAGAGATACTCGCGCAGCGCGTCATTGGCGACGGAGCCGATCATGCGGATCGCCACCGCGTCGCTGCGGATCAGGACCACGCCGAGAAACGACACCAGCAGCATGCCCAGCGCGATCGGCATGCCGAGCGCGATCAGCGTGAGCAGCCCGACGATCGCCAGCCATCCGATCTCGATCGAGGTCATGATGCCTCCCGCGCCGCCGGGCGCAGCAACGCCGCGGCGAGCTGGACAAGGAACTGGATTGTCGCCACGCCCATCGCGCCGAGGATCACGATGCGGAACGGCCAGAACGGAACCGTGAGCACCCCGGTCACGCCGATATAGCGCCCGCGGGCCAGATCGGCCTCGAGGATCGACAGCGTCGACCAGGCCAGGATCGCGAGCAGCACCGCGCCCGTCAGATCGAAGAGCCCGCGCAGCACCGCCTCGACCCGCGGCAGGCGCGCCCGCAGTGCCCCGAGAACGATATCGGCGCGCGCAAGCCGGTCGTGCCGGATCGCCGCGGCAAGCTGCAGATAGACGATCATCACCAGCGTGAGCGCGCTGAACTCGGCTACCACGGGCAGCGACCCGCCAAAGACATTGCGCACCACCACATCCGAACAGATCACCGCCATCAGCACGAGGATCAGCACCGTTCCCAGCGCCGACATCCCGTCCACGACGAACGCCCAAAGGCGCCCGAGGGCGTCGAGACGCCCCCCGAAGGAGGCGCCGTTTCCGTTCGGTGGCATGGTCATGGCCGCGCGGTTACTCGTCCCAGGCGCGGACCGGCTCTTCGCCGCGCTCGCGCAGGCCGCTCATGTAGGCGTCGAGGAATTCGAAGGCGGGAAGCCCCTGCGCCTCGGCCTCCTCGGCCCATTCGCCGGCGAGATCGGGAAGACCCTCCACCCAGGCCTCGCGGTCCTCCTCGGACATGTCGTTCATGGTAACCGGGTCGCCCTGATCGGCGCCGCGCTCCATGATCTCCTCGAGCGCGGCGGGCGCGCGCTCCATCAGGTCCTCGGCATGCGCGACGGAGTAGGAATGCCCGGCCTCGAGCATAGCCTCCTGCACCTCCTCGGGCAGCGTCTCCCACACGTCGCGGTTGATCGCGACGCCGCCGGAGAACACCGTGCCCATATCGACGCGGGTGATGTGCGGCGCGACCTCGTAGAGGCTCGCCGGCAGCACCCCGAGCGCGAGCGAGAGCACCCCGTCGGACACGCCCGTCTGGATGTCGGTGTAGAAGCTCGTCAGCGAGCCGTCCACGGCGTTCGCCCCGGTGCCACGCAGCCAGGTGCCGAGCACGCCGGGCGCCGAGATGCGCATCCCGTCGAGATCCGACAGCGACTCGATCGGGTCGGTGGTGTAGAGGTCATAGCTGTCCGAGGCGGTCATGCCGAGCATGACGATGTTGTACTGCTCCCACTCGTTGCGGAACTCGGGGATCTCCTCGTAGAGTTCGCGCATCACCTCGAGCTGGGCGGGCACGTTCGTCGTGGAAAACGGCGTGTGCGCGGTGACCTGCGAGAGGGGCATGCTGGAGGCCTCGAGATAGGAGAACACCCAGCCGATATCGGTGATGCCGTCCTCGACGGCCGAGAGCGTCTCGTTGGCGCCGTAGAGCTGGCCGCCGAAGGCCTCCTGCCACTCGATGCTGTAGTTGCCCTCCTCCTCGAGGATGCGGTCGACCTCGGGCATGAAGTGCGACTGGATCATCCCGACCCACGGGATCGCCGTGGGGTGGCTCGAGGCCACCGTCAGGTTGATCGTCTCCTGCGCGGCGGCGGCGCCGGGCAGCGCGACCATCCCCGCGATGGCGGTTGTGACTATGCGTTTCATGGGGTCTCCCTCCCTTTTCGGCCTGTCAATCGGCCTCGAAGCGTTGCGTTGAAAAGTTGGGGGTTGGACTGCACCGGGCCGAACCCGGCCACCGGACATGTCCGGATGACGTCGAGCTGACAGTGCAGCATGTCACGGCTTGCGGCACTGACCTCGGCCACGGGCAGCGCCGTCCGCGCCTCCTCCCCCTGCGCCATGTCTCCTCCTCAGCCCGTCTTGCGCTTCGCCAGCTCGGCGCGAATTTCCGCGCCGTGTTCGTCGAGCACCGGGGGCGCCACGATATCGCGATCCGCGGCCCCGTCGAAGCTGTAGGGCGCGCGCACGCTGCGCCACTCGCCGATCTCGGGGTGCTGCGTGGCGACCTCGATGCCCAGATGCTTCGCCTGCGGGTCGTTGAGCGCCTCGTCGGAATCGTAGGCCGGCGAATGCGGCACCTCGGCCTCGAGCAGCTTCGCGCACCAGTTGTCGCGCGTGTCGGACTTGAAGATCGGTGTCATGATCTCGATCAGGTCGTCCTGGTGCCGGATCCGGTCGAGCCGGTCGGCAAAGCGCGGATCCTCGGCCAGATGCGGCTGCCCGGTGGCGTCGAGGAACCCCTCCCAGAACTTCTGCGGCGAGGACATGTGAATCGCGATCCATTTCCCGTCGCTGCACTCGAAGGTGTAGGACTGCGACACGACGGGGCGCGAGAGCGGGCCCATCACCTCGCCGACGCTGAAGTAGTGGGTGAAGCTGTCGAGGTTGAAATGCGTCATCGCCTCGAGCATCGAGATGTCGAGCCGGTGCCCCGAACCCGACTGCCCCCGCTCCACGAGCGCGGCCA
>PUKW01000115.1 GCA_003550665.1 Paracoccaceae bacterium
CCATCGCCTCGGCCTTGTGGGTCAGGTAATAGGGGTCGACCCCGATGCAGTGGCCGCCCACCAGCCCGGGGCGGAAGGGCAGGAAATTCCACTTGGTGCCCGCCGCCTGCAGCACCGCCTGCGTATCGATGCCGAGGCGGTTGAAGATGATCGCCAGCTCGTTGACCAGCGCGATGTTGAGATCGCGCTGCGTGTTCTCGATCACCTTGGCGGCCTCGGCGACGCGAATCGAGCGCGCCTTGTGGGTCCCGGCGGTGATGATCTCGCCGTAAAGCGCATCCACGGCCTCGGCGATCGCGGGCGTCGATCCCGATGTCACCTTGCAGATATCGGGCAGCCGATGTGTCCTGTCGCCCGGATTGATCCGCTCGGGCGAGTAGCCGCAGAAGAAATCGACATTGAAGCGCAGCCCCGAGGCGCGCTCGAGCACCGGCACGCAGTCCTCCTCCGTGGCACCGGGATAGACCGTGCTCTCGAAGATGACGACATCGCCCGCCTCGAGCGCCGCGCCCACGGTCTCGGACGCCTTGAGAAGCGGCGTCAGATCGGGGCGTTTGAAGGCATCGATGGGGGTGGGCACGGTAACGATATAGACGCCCGCGTCGCCGAGCGCGGCGGGATCGTCGGTCACGGTCAGATGCGTCGCCCCGGCGAGCGCTTCGGGCGGCACTTCGCGCGTCGCGTCATGGCCGGTGCGCAGCGCCGCGATGCGCGCGGGCGCGATGTCGAAGCCTGTGACCGGCCGGACGCTGCCGAACGCCACCGCAAGCGGCAGGCCGACATAGCCAAGCCCGATCACGGCGATACGCCGCCCCGTCAGATCGCAGTCCTCAGAGATCGTGATACTCCCGGTACCAGCGCACGAACCGCGCCACGCCGGTGCGAAAATCGGTCTGCGGGCGGTATCCGGTCAGGTTTTGCAAAAGCTGCGCGTCCGCCCAGGTGGCCGGCACGTCGCCGGTCTGCATGTCCATGTAGTTGCGCACCGCCTTGCGGCCGAGTTCGGCCTCGATCGCCGAGATGAAATCCTCGAGCCGCACCTTGTCGCTGTTGCCGATATTGACGATGCGAAACGGGGCCACGGGCGACAGGCTGTCGCCCTCCACCGCCATCTGCCCCGGCACCGCGTCGATCAGCCCGCGGATGCCGCGCACCAGGTCGTCCACATAGGTGAAATCGCGCCACATTTCGCCGTGGTTGTAGATGTCGATCGGCGTGCCCTCGAGGATCCCCTTGGTGAACTTGAACAGCGCCATGTCGGGCCGCCCCCAGGGGCCGTATACCGTGAAGAAGCGAAACATCGTGACCGGCAGCGCGTGGATATGCGACCAGGAATGCCCCATCGCCTCGGTGGCCTTCTTGGTGGCGGCGTAGATGGTCAGCGGCGTGTCCGCCTTCTGGACCTCGGTGAAGGGCATCGTCTCGTTGGCGCCGTAAACCGAACTCGTCGAGGCCATCAGAAGATGCGCGACCCCGGCGTCGCGCGCCATCTCCATGACGTTAAAACTGCCGACAATATTGGCGTCGACATAGGCGCGGGGGTTCTCGAGACTGTAGCGCACCCCCGCCTGCGCGGCGAGATGGACGATCACGTCGGGCGCGAACTGCGTCACCGCGCTTGCGAGCGCGTCGCGGTCCTCGAGCATCGCCTCGGTCGCCGAAAAGCCCGGATGCTGCCGCAGCATCGCGTGACGCCGCGCCTTGAGCGTGACGTCGTAGTAATCCGTCATCCCGTCGAAGCCCGCGACCTGCCAGCCCTCCTGAAGCAGGAGCTCGGCGAGGTGGAAGCCGATGAACCCGGCCGTGCCGGTGATGAAGGCGCGTCTCATGCGGCGGTCACGCCTGCCGGGCGGGCGTGCAACGCGGCGTCCATCATCTGCCCAGCGCGGGTCGTGCAGGCATCGGCCATACCGTGCGCCGCATCAAGCCCCGGGCCAACATCTGAGGTCAGGAATCGGCTCCGCACGGCCAGATCCGCGCCGGATCGCCTCAAGTCCCTGATATTGCAGTTTTTCATGGGCACTTCCATGGTCGGGATCAGTCCTAGCACAACCATGCGCTGCGGCGAAAGCCCAGATTTTCATCGACCGTGTCAGCCGGGGCTTGGAGCCCGGCGCGGGCTGGGGTAGGCGTTCACGCAGGAACACGAAATCATTTATCGAGACGGGTCAGGCATGCTTATCGTTCAGCGCGACGACTTGACGGATGCGCCCTGGTACCTGGCGCAAAGCAAACCCAATCAGGAGCATCTCGCGGCGCGGCGGCTGGGGCGCCACGGGATCGATGTCTTCGTGCCGCTGCAGATGCGCACGCAGCGCTGGCGCGGGCGGCTGCGGCAGGTCACGGCGCCGGTCTTTCCCGGCTACGTGTTTCTCGGGCTCGATCCGGCACGGCCGGAATGGCGGCGCGTGAACAGCACGCCGGGGATCACGCGGCTGGTGCGCTTTGGCACCGAGGGGCCGGCTCCGGTGCCCTCGGCGCTGATCACCGGGCTGATGATGCGCTGCGACGGCGACGGGTATCTGTGCCCGCCCGAAGACCTCAAGCCCGGCGACGCGGTGCGCATCACCGCCGGGCCGTTCGCCGAGATGATCTCCACCATCGAGGACATCGACGCGCAGGAGCGTGTCGCGCTGCTGATCGAGATCATGGGCCGCGCCACCCGCGTCACGCTGCCCAAGCGCGACGTCGTACGGCGCACCGACGACTGACCCGCCCACTGCGATCTTTTGCCGCACCCTGACCCTCCGGCGGTGTATCTGCGGCGGTTCAGTGCCGACTTGACGCCTCGCCCGTCAGGCGCGCCGTATCAGAAAGCACGCAGCATCGCCGCAAGCGCGCGCCTCGAGGAAGTCGTGTCCCGCTTCGCGGCAGAAATGCGGCACATCGACATGCGCCGCCGGATCCGTGCATCTGAGGCAAAGTACGGCGCCGGGCGCCATTCCCTTGAGCCGCTTGCGCGCCTTCAGCACCGGCAGAGGGCACAAGAGGCCCGTCGCGTCCAGATCCTCATCCCAATCCATGCCCGCACCCCGTACGGGTTCAGTCCCGCAACACGGCGCGATACATGTGCCAGCTCGCATGGCCGAGCACCGGCAGCACCACGAGCAGCCCGAGAAAGGCCGGGATCATCGCGACAAACAGCAGCCCCGCGATCAGCGCCGCCCAGCTCAGC
>PUKW01000081.1 GCA_003550665.1 Paracoccaceae bacterium
GCAGTGAGTGCGAAGTAGAGCCCAACATCGGTCGCGATGTCAGTGTCGTGACCGTCGAACGCCCCGGAGAACGCGCCCCAGAAGAACGCGATCACGACCGCGCAGAATGCGGAGAGCAAACTCAGCCACCCCGCCAGCGCATAGCTCTGGGACGATTTTCCGGCCTTGTCGAGAAACGCCGCGAGCATCTGGCGCGCCGCACTGGCCTCCGGGCTGGCACCCGGACCATTGGCAGGTTTCAGGTCGAACATACCGTGTTCGACCCGCAGCATGAGCATCGCGCAGACATCCTCACACAGCTCGCGCGTCTGCTCGGAGAGGTCGCGCAGGGGTTCGCGGGCAGGGTTGACCGTATCGTCGAGCTGGATCAGGTCGAGTGTGCGTAGAAGACGATCGATGCGCAGCTTGAGCTCGCGATCGTTGTTGTCGATCCCATCGCGCACGGCCCCCGCGACGACACCGAGTCCTTGATCGAGGATCCAGCGGCGATAGGCGTGGATCTTCACCAGATCTGCCAGGTAGCCCGAGGGGTCGTCCATATGCCGCGACACGGCTTCGCGCTGATAGGCGAGCCGGTCCCAGTCGGCGTCGGGGAGCAGGAGGTTGCCCTTTCCCTCCGGAAGCTCCAGCGGCGTATTGTAAAGCACGCCGCTGGCTTCGACGAGATGCATCGGGATGCCCGAAATGTGATGCGCCAGGCTCCGGATGCGCTCCTCAATTCGCTGCAAAGGCGGGATCGCGGGCGCGGCGCCAACCATGGCGAGGCTCACCATGAGCGGCACGACGGGGCTCTGTTCCAGCTTATCAACCCCGGTGGGCAGCGCAAACCCGATCGCTTCCAGCATTGGCGGCGTGAAGGCCACGCAGATCAGCGTGTAGATCGCCAGCAGGATCGCCGCATAGGCGATAACGGCGCGCCATACCACGCGCCGGTTGCGCATATCCGCAGGCTTGAGAAAGCGCACGAGCCTTTCGAGTGCGCGCGAGCTGTCATCGGGGGGCCGATTGAACTGGGTGTAGGCGAACGTAGCAACTACCGCCGCCCCCGTTGCGAAGGACAGATAGAAGAGATCTGGAACGGCCTCCGCCATTTTACCGGCCCATCACGGGCGCAGGTTGGTCCGGCGCCGGCGGCAGCGGGAGGCAGAATTCCACCGCGGGGTTGCATGGCACCTGCTGCGCGGCGGTGGGTGCGGCGATCAGCAGAACGAGTCCCAAAGCGGCAAAAGCCGGCGAAAAATACATCGCAGCATTCCCTTGACAGGGCCGTCGCGCGTTTCCGGATCCCTCGGGGTAATTCGCGGCAAGCGGGATTTACGAATACATTTAGAATACCACGCGCCGCGCCGTCCGCGAAGCCGCTTGTCGCGCGCGTCAGTTGTTGTCGGCCTCGTCCGCGCTGGGCGGGGAGTGGCGGCTGGCCTGCGTCGTGGTGACGGTGGCGGGGGTGCTGGCCGCGGGTGTCGCGTCCTGCGCGGCGCCGGTGACGCCCTGGTGGCGCAGGTGCAGCGGCGGGGCGCTGCCGTCCTTGTCCTGGCCCATGTAGAGCGTCATGTGCGGATACGGGATCTCGACACCGGCCTCGTCGAGCACCTGCTTGATGATCTCGTTATAGGCGCGCCCGACGGCCCATTGCATGCCCGGCTTGGTCTTGATGCGCCCGCGCACCACCACCGCCGAGTCGCCCAGATCCGTGACCCCCTGGATGTCGAGCGGCTCGAGGATCTCGCGGCCCAGATCGCTCGCGCGCAGGATCTCGTCGGCCTTGTGCATCAGCTTGCGCACCTCGGCGACGTTCTCGCGATACGCCACGCCGACCTCGGCGACATGATAGGCAAAGCCCTTCATGAAGTTCGACACCATGTCCACCGAGCTGAACGGGATCAGGTGGTAGGTCCCCGACACGTCCCGCAGTCCCACCGAGCGGATCGTCAGCCGCTCCACCACGCCGGTGGTACCGCCGGCGGTGACCACGTCGCCTTCGTTCATCGCGTTCTCGATCTGGATGAAGGCGCCGGTGATGATGTCCTGCACGAGCTTCTGCGCGCCAAAGCCGATCGCGAGACCGAAGACGCCGGCGCCCGCGAGCAGCGGCGCGATGTTCACCCCGAGCTCCGACAGGGTCAGCATCACCGCGATGATCAGGAGCGCGACGAGGAAGGCGTTGCGAAACAGCGCGAGCAGCGTGCGCTCGCGCGCGGTGGGCACGCTGCCCACCTCCGGGTTGAGCCGGTATTCGACGAAGGACGACACCCCGATCCAGATCAGCGCCGTGATCAGCACGACGATCACCGCCGAGACCACCCGCGATGTCATGTCGCGGCCGACCTCGGAGGCCAGCCAGCCGAGGAAATCGAGCACCTGCCAGGACTGCGCGATCGAGATCAGCACTGCGATCGCCACGAGCCCGCGGATCACCTTCAGGACATTGGGCACGAAGGCGTTGAGCCGATCCTCGAGCAGCGGCATCGACCGGCGCATATCCGCCGGCAGCCGCAGCCCGCCCGCGATCACCCGCGTGATCAGCACCATCGCCACCACCCCGGCGACGACCGCGATCACAGAGTTCAGCGTCGCGTGCAGCATGAATTGCAGCGCGTCGCCCGGCTGCGCCGACCAGATCACGAACAGCGTGATCAGATAGGCGATCGCCAGCCAGTGCCAGACCCCGGCGAGCATCGCCTCCAGCCGGCCGATGATGTCCGACGGGTCGCGCTCGTGGCGCGCGCGCAGCGCCCGCGCCACGTGGCCGCGATTCTGCAATATCACCAGGATCGCGATCAGCAGCACGGTGACCACGATCAGCATCGTCAGGCTGCGCCCGACCGCGAAGCTCACCGTGGTGTTGACGATCGGCACGATGAGCAGGATCCCGTAGCCCAGCAGGCTCACCAGCCGCGAGGCCCAGAAATACCAGTAGGCCGCGGTCTCGTCGCTCATCGGCGCGAATCGCAACCGCCCGTAATTGGGCGCGAAGATCGCGCGCAGCACGACCTTGGTGATCTCGATGAGCAGGAACGCGTTGAGAAACAGGCTCTGGCGGAAATCCATCTCGCCCGGCTCGCCGAAGCCGAGCGAGAAGGCATAGCCCCCCGCCCAGGCGATCACGATGATCAGCGCGTCGATCAGGCTCGAGCCGATCAGTCGCAAGAGCTGCACGATCCATCCGTCGGCGCCCGCGCGCGCCGACATCCTGCGAAAGATCCGTTGCCCGATCGCGCGCATCCCGCCGAACAGCGCCAGCGTCACCACCACCACGAGCGCAAGCGCGAGCAGCGTGTTCTGCAGCTCCTCCCAGTCGATCTGGCTTGGGGTGGTCAGAACCCCGACGACATCGCCCATCGCGTTGCCCACGGTGAAGACGAACCCCGTCGCGCTCTCGGCGACGTCGCGGGTGTATTCGGCGATCTGGCGCGCCAGCGAGATCGTCTGCGGCCCGCCGGGCTCGGGCGCCTCGAGCTCGGGTGTCTCCTCGGCGGTGGCGAGGAGCTGGCGGATGAGCGCCTCGCGCGCGTCGTCATCCTGCAGGATCTCGGCGAGGGCGCGCGCGGAGTCGGCCTCGCCCGCCTCGCCCGGCGCGTCCTCGGCGGGCTGCTCGAACAGCGCCTGCGCGGCGGCCTGGGTTGAGAAAAGGATAGCGAAGAGAAGCGTAAGAATTAAGCGTGTCGGTCGCATGCACTGTCCTGGGCGATTTGGAGCGCAGCATAGGGATTTTGCGGGCGGGCAAAACCCCCCTGCCGCAGCCGTCGGCGCCGGTCGCGCGCGGCGCGGCGGGGAGTTGCGCCCGACGGTGCCAGGCGGCATGATGCAGCGCGGAGGATGATCATGGACAGGCAGGCGCGCCGGCTGGCGCGGCAATTCGACAGCATGGGGCGCACGCTTCCAGCCCTGCGCGCGCCGCTCGCCCGGCTCGTGGCGCCCGGGGCGTGGCCGGTCCGGCTGCCGGCGGCGACGCTGCTGGTGGCGGGGGGCATGCTGTGGTTCCTGCCGTTCTTCGGGCTGTGGATGCTGCCGCTCGGCCTGCTGCTGCTCGCGGTCGATGTGCCGCGGCTGCGCCCGGCGGTCACCGCGGCGCTGATCCGGGGCCGGCGCTGGTTCGGGCAACGCCGCGCGGCGTGGCGGCGCTGAGCGCGCGAATGTGATCGCGCGCGCCCCCGCGCGGCCTGCAACGTGCGCGCGCCCGTCACCATCTGTGCCGCGCGGGGATCGGCCCCGCAGTCTCATGGCGGCTCACCCCAATGAATGCGCGCATCCAGTTGGCCCTCGTGCTGGGCTTCTTCATCTTTGTGCTGATCTACACGGTGGCGGTGATGGCGCTTTACTGAGCGCGGCCCATCAGTGCCGGAACACCCGCGTCGGCTGCAGCGTCCCGGCCCGGTAGGTGCCGATCGCCACGGCGCGGCCCTCGAAGCTCGCCCAGGCGGTGTCGCCAAAGTCGGCCTCGGAGGTGAGCACTTCGCCGGGATTGCCGTTGCGCATCCGCGCCGCGCCCTCGGCATGGGTGCGCAGCTGCGGCAGATCCGCAAGCGCCGTCTCCAGCGGCAGCAGCCGCGCCTCGAGCGCCGGGGTGCCGGCCTCGGCGGTGATGGTCGCGTCGCTGACGGCATCCGCCTCGTCGAAGGGCCCCGACCAGACCCGGCGCAGCGCCTCGACATGCGCCGGACAGCCGAGCGCGGCGCCGAGATCGCGCGCGATCGCGCGCACATAGCCGCCCTTGCCGCACACCATCTCGAGCA
Source organism: Paracoccaceae bacterium (assembly GCA_003550665.1). Lineage (GTDB taxonomy): Bacteria > Pseudomonadota > Alphaproteobacteria > Rhodobacterales > Rhodobacteraceae > Alkalilacustris. The sequence continues at coordinate 4,737 of PUKW01000081.1, forward strand.
CCGCGCGGTCCGCATCGGGGCGCTCGACCAGCTCCAGCCGCTCCACGAAGAGCGGGCGCGCGGCGATCTCCATTTCCTCGCCGCCGCGGGCGCGGGCATAGGCGCGCTCGCCGTCGATCTTGACCGCCGAGTATTGCGGCGGCACCTGCATGATCTCACCGCGAAACGGCGCGAGCGCGGCGGCGATCGCGTCGTCGCCGGGGCGCTCATCGCTGGTAGCGATGACCGTGCCGTCGGCGTCGTCGGTGTCGGTGCCGGCGCCGAAGCGGACCGTGAAGCGGTAGCATTTGAGCGCGTCGGTGACATGCGGCACGGTCTTCGTGGCCTCGCCGAGCGCGACGGCGAGCACCCCCGTCGCCGCCGGGTCGAGCGTGCCGGCATGGCCGGCCTTCTGCGCGTCGAGCGCGCGTCGCACCCGGTTGACGAGCGTCGTCGAGCCGACCCCGGCGGGCTTGTCCACCACCAGCCAGCCGGAAATGTCGCGCCCCTTGCGCCTGCGTGCCATGTCGTTCCTCGTGTCGGATTGCGCCGCTCGCCTAGCGCCAGGGCGCGGCGGCGTCAACGCGCCCGCTCACTCGGCGGCGCGCACCGTGCCCAGGATCGGCCCCATCCGCCGGCCCCAGTCCGACCGGTTCAGCGCGGGCGCGTGCAGCCGCGAGATGTTGCCGTCGAAATAGAGCGCTTGCGGCGTCTCCAGCGCGTCGCGAAACAGCCGGGCGAATTCGTGAAACGTCACCGGCCGGTCCGAGATCGCGAAATAGGCGCGCTGCCCGTCCGCGCTCACCCCGACACCGTTGCGCACGAAGCGCGACTCCGAGCCTTCCACGAAGCGCGGATGCAGCGCCCCGTCGATCACCAGCATCGGCCCCGACTGCGTCGCGTGGCGGCAGTCGGGCGCCGAGTCGGCGTAGCGGCGCGTTTCGATCACGTCGAAGCCGTCGTCGCGGATGCAGAACACCCCGTTCGGAAGAAGCCCGAAATTGCCCGGCCCCGGATTGGTCACGAGCGGCGCACGCTCATCGCCATCCTCGACATAGAGCCCCACCGGGCTGCGATCGGGGTGGTACATGCCCGCATTCATCGCGAAGCCCAGCCGCGCGCCCTCCTCCGCGAGCAGCGCGTCCACGGCGTCGAAACTGCCCAGCACCGCGCCGTCGGGGTCCTTGTGCCAGAGCCGCACCGTGTCGCGCCCGGCCTCCGAGCGGCACAGCGTGTAGCTCACGCCGTCATGTTCATAGGGGCCACAGGCCTCCGCCGCGCCGGTCGCCATCGCGAAGGCAACCACCGCCAGCGCGCCCTTAATCGCCGCGGCCGTCATCGGCCCGGATGTCGCGCTGCACGGTCTCGTCCTCGAGCAGGCGCCGCGTATCGTCGAGAACGTCGAAGGTCGCGTCGGGCACGAAGCGCAGCTCGGGCACGTATTTCAGCGTGAGCGCCTTTGCCAGCAGCTTGCGCAGCTCGCCCTGATTGCGCGCGAGGGCGGCGATCGCGACGTCGCGGCCGTCGCCGCCGAGCGGCATCACCGGCACAGTCGCGATGCGCAGATCCGACGATATGCGCACCTCGCCCACGGTGATCGACAGCCGCGTGAGATCGGGGTCATGCACCTCGCCGCGCGTCAGCACATCGGACAGGGTGCGCCGGATCAACTCGCCGACGCGGAGCTGGCGCTGGGACGGGGCCGAGGAGGAGCGCTTGCGTGCCATGATGCGCAGGTAGGGTATCACGCCGGTCCCCGCAACCAAAGCCTTTGCACGGATGGCGCGGCGCGCTATGCAGCGCCCGAGGCAAAGGGGGCGCGCATGGACGAGGCACCGCGGATCGTCATCGCCGGGGCATCGGGCCGGATGGGGCGGATGCTCGCGTATCTCGCCGCCGAAAGCGACCGGGTGCGTCTGGGCGCGTGCCTCGAGCGTCCCGGCCATGACTGGATCGGCCGCGATATCGGCACCGCGATGGGCGGTGCGGCGCTCGGCGTGGCGGTGAGCGACGACGCGGATGCCGCGCTCGCGCAATGCGAGGCGCTGATCGACTTCACCGCCCCCGACGCCACCGCCGACCTCGCCGCCCGTGCCGCGCAGGCGGGGGCCGTGCATGTGATCGGCACGACGGGGATGGACGCGACGCATCTCGCCGCGATCCGGGCGGCGGCGGCGCGCACCGTCGTGGTGCGGGCGGGCAACATGAGCCTCGGGGTGAACCTGCTCGTCGAGATCACGCGGCAGGTCGCCGCCGCGCTCGATGCCGATTTCGACATCGAGATCACCGAGGCGCATCACCGCCACAAGGTCGATGCCCCCTCGGGCACCGCGCTGATGCTGGGAGAGGCCGCGGCCGCGGGGCGCGGGGTGCGCCTCGCGGATGTGGCCGATCGCGGGCGTGACGGCATCACCGGCGCGCGCACGCCCGGCGCGATCGGCTTTGCGGCGCTGCGCGGCGGCGACATCATCGGCGAGCATGACGTGCTCTTCGCCGGCGCGGGGGAGCGCATCACCCTGCGCCATGTCGCTTCCGACCGCGCGGTGTTCGCGCGCGGCGCGCTCAAGGCGGCGCTGTGGGGGCAGGGGCGCGCGCCGGGCGAATACGGCATGCGCGACGTGCTCGGGATGTGAGGCCTCAGAAATCGATGGCGCGGCCCTTGAGCTCCCAGTCGCCGTAGCGCACCGGCTCGGGCCCCTTGCGCCCGCCGAGTTCGCGCGGGATCTCGATGGCCTGTTCTGCGCGGCGGCGCTCCTCGGCTTCGGCGAGGGCGCGCCGCGCGGCGTCGGGCAGATCGTCCTTGTCGTCGCTCATCTCGGGCTTTCCTGTTGCGCGGGCCATGATATACCCCACGGGCTGAGCGGGACAAGGGCAGCAGGAATGACACGCGCGCCGGCCAGGGAGCCCGAACGCGGTGCGGCGCTCGCGCTGCTCATGGCCGTGTCCGAAGAGCGGCGGATGCTCTCGGAGGCCGTCGAGGGCGGGGCCCTCAAGGCGCTCGACGCGGCCGGGCGCGCACGCGCGCAGCGGCTCGCGGCGACGACGCTGCGCCATCGCGACCGTGCGGATGCCGTCCTCGCGCGGCATCTGCGCAAGGATCCGCCGATGCGGGTGCGGATGATCCTGCGGCTCGCCACGGTGGAGATGCTCGAAGCCGGGGCGCCGGCGCATGGCGTGGTCAACGCCGCCGTGACTCTGACCCAGGCCGCGCCGCGGCAGGCGCATCTGTCCGGGCTCGTCAATGCGGTGCTGCGCAAGGTCGCGTCGCTGCCGCAGGCCGAGTGGGCGGCGATTGCGCCGCAGCGCCTGCCCGATCCCCTGCGCGCGCGACTGGTGGCGGCCTGGGGGGCGGAGGCGGTGGCGGCGATGGAGGCCGCGCACATGGCCGGCGCGCCGCTCGATCTGACGCTGCGCGATGGCGGCGGCGACTGGGCGGCGCGGCTCGGCGCCGAGACGCTGCCCACCGGGAGCCTGCGGCTGCGCGGGGCCGGAGCGGTGTCGGCGCTGCCGGGCTACGGTGAGGGCGCGTGGTGGGTGCAGGATGCCGCCGCCGCGCTGCCCGCGCGGGTGCTCGCGCCGCGCCCCGGCGAGCGGGTGCTCGATCTGTGTGCGGCGCCCGGGGGCAAGACGCTACAGCTCGCCGCGGCGGGGGCCGAGGTCACCGCGCTCGACATCTCCGCACCGCGCATGGCGCTCGTGGCGCAGAACCTCGCGCGCACCGGGCTCGCGGCGGAGTGCGTGGTCGCGGATGCGCTGGAGTGGCGCGGCGGCGAAGGGTTCGACGCGGTGCTCGTCGATGCGCCCTGCACCGCGACGGGCACGATCCGCCGCCATCCCGAACTTCCCCTCCTGCGCGGGCCCGAGGCGCTCGCGCAACTCGCCCCGCTGCAGGCGCGCATGATCGATCATGCACGCACGCTGCTGCGCCCCGGGGGCCGGCTCGTCTATTGCAGCTGCTCGCTGCTGCCCGAGGAGGGCGAGGACCAGCTCGCGCGGGCGCTCGAAGTGCATCCGGAGCTGCGCGCGGACCCGGCCGCATACGCGGTTGCAGGGGGCGCGCCGGAGTGGCGCGGCGGCGGCGGGCTGCGGCTGCGGCCGGATTTCTGGCCTGCGCGCGGCGGTCTCGACGGCTTTTTCATCGCCGCGATGCGGCTTTCCGGCGGCTGAGCGGCGGGCGCGCGAAAGGGGGTATCACTGTGTCATTCGGCGGATCGCGGGACCTGCAACCGAGCCTGCGCGACCGGATCGCGGCGCGCCGGGTCGGGCGGCTGCGCCGCGCGCCGCTGTTTCGGCTGCGGCCCGAGCCGCGCAGCATCGGCGACGTGATCCGCGGCCAGCGGCTCATGGCGGGGCGGTTCGATCTCGGCGGACATCATGTCAGCGCACCGGAGCGCGCGCCCTGGGACCTGTCGCTGCAGCCGCGCGAATTCGAGGCGGCGCTGCATGGTTTCGGCTGGCTGGACGATCTCGCCGCCCTTGGCACCCGGGAGGCACGGCAACGTGCGCGCGCCTGGACGCAGGGCTGGATCGCGCGCTTCGGGGGCGGGCGCGGGGCGGGCTGGACCGCCCAGCTGACGGGGCGGCGGGTGATGCGCTGGATTCACCATGCGCTGATGCTGCGCGATCCGGAGGATGAAGCGGCGAACGCGGCGCTGTGCCGCGCGCTGGGGCGTCAGACGCGGTTTCTCGCGGCGCGCTGGACGGCGGCGCCGGTGGGCCTGGCGCGGTTCGAGGCGCTGGCCGGGCTGATCCACGGGGCCGCGGTGATCGAGGGGCTGGAGCGCCATCTCGCCCCGGCCCGCGCCGCGCTCGAGGCCGAATGCGCCGCGCGCATCGATGCGCAGGGTGGGATTGCCACGCGCACCCCCGAGGAGCTTCTGGAGATCCTCGCGCTTCTGACCTGGATGCGGGATATCCTCGCGGATTGCGGGGCCGAAGCCGGGCCGGAATGCGCCGCCGCCATCGCGCGCATCGCGCCGGTGCTTCGCGCGCTGCGCCATGCAAATGCGTCGCTGGCGCGGTTTCATGGCGGGGGCCGCGGCGAGGTCGGCCGGCTCGCGCATGCCCTCGCCGCCGCCGGGACGCGCGCCATGTCGGGCGACGAGCGGGCGATGGGCTATGCCCGGCTGGCCGCCGGGCGCACGACGGTGATCGTCGATGCCGACCGGCCGCCGGAGCCGCGCGAGTCGCATGGCGCGCATGCCTCGACGCTGGCCTTCGAGCTGACCTCGGGGCGCCGGCCCGTGGTGGTGAGTTGCGGGACGGGGCGCGGCTTCGGGCCGGACTGGCTGCGCGCCGCGCGCGCCACGCCGGCGCATTCCACGCTCGCCATCGAGGCGGTGTCGTCGTCGCGCTTCGGGCCGGCGGGGCGGCGCGAAGCGGATGCGCGGCTGCCGTTGATGGAGCGGCCCGGCGCGGTGTCGCATGAGCGCCGCGACGCGCCGCAGGGCACCGCGCTGCTGCTCGGCCATGACGGTTATTTCGCCACGCACGGGCTGACGCATCTGCGCCGGCTCGATCTGAGCGCCGATGGCCGCGCGCTGACGGGCGAGGACATGCTCGCCGCGATCACCGCCGCCGATCGGCGCCGCTTCGCGCGCCGCCGCGCCGCCTATCCGGGCCAGCCCGTCAACTTCGGCGTGCGGTTTCACCTGCACCCCGATATCGCCGCGACGCTCAAGGCGGGGGTGGTCACGCTGAAATTGCCGAGCGGCGAGGTCTGGCAGTTCGAGCAGGAGGGCGCGCAGGCGATCATGCTCGCGCCGTCGGTGTATCTCGAACGCGGGCGCGTGGCGCCGCAGCCGACGCTGCAGATCGTGCTGACCGGACAGGTCGGCGCCGCGGCGGGGCGGGTGAACTGGACTCTCGCCAAGGCTGCGGATACCCCCGTTGCCGTGCGCGACCTTGCGCATGACGACATGCCCATCGAAGCCTGAGGATCCCCGCCGATGACCGATCTGGTGCCGCTGCGCCGCGCGCTGATTTCCGTTTCCGACAAGACCGGGCTGCCCGAGCTTGGCGCCGCGCTCGTCGCGCGGGGGATCGAGCTCGTCTCGACGGGAGGAACGGCGCGGGCGCTGCGCGAGGCCGGGCTCGATGTGCGCGATGTCGCCGAGCTGACTGGGCTGCCCGAGATGATGGACGGTCGGGTCAAGACGCTGCATCCGGGGGTGCATGGCGGGCTGCTGGCGGTGCGCGACAACCCCGATCACGTCGAGGCGATGCGCGTCCACGGCATCGCGCAAATCGACCTGCTGGTGGTCAATCTCTACCCCTTCGAGGACACGGTCGCGCGCGGCGCGGATGCGGCGGAGGCGATCGAGAACATCGATATCGGCGGGCCCGCGATGATCCGCGCGGCGGCGAAGAACCATGATCATGTCGCCGTGATCGTCGATCCGGAGGATTACGCGCCGCTTCTGGCCGCGCTCGACGCCAATGACGGGGCGACGCGGGCCGATCTGCGCCGCCGGCTCGCGCAGGTGGCGTTTGCGCGCACGGCGGCCTATGACGCGGCGGTGTCGAGCTGGATGGCCGACGCCATCGCCGAGCCCGCGCCGCGTCGGCGCATCGCCGCCGGAACGCTGGCGCAGACGCTGCGCTACGGCGAGAACCCGCACCAGGCGGCGGCCTTCTACCGCGACGGCAGCGACCGCGCCGGGGTCGTCACCGCGCGCCAGCTCCAGGGCAAGGAGCTGTCCTACAACAACATCAACGACACCGACGCGGCCTTCGAACTGGTCTCGGAGTTCCTGCCCGCCGAGGGGCCGGCCTGCGCGATCATCAAGCACGCCAATCCCTGCGGCGTCGCCCGCGCCGAAACGCTGGCCGAGGCGTATGGCCGCGCGCGCGACTGCGACCGGACCTCCGCCTTCGGCGGCATCCTCGCCTTCAACCGCCCGCTCGATGCAGAGACAGCCGAGGCGATCACGCAGCAATTCGCCGAGGTGGTGATCGCGCCGGGCATCGATGATGCGGCGCGCGACCGTCTGGCGGGCAAGGGGGATCTGCGCGTGCTGATCACGCAGGGGCTGGCCAATCCGGCCGCGCCGGGGATGACGCTGCGCCAGGTCGGCGGCGGCTTTCTGGTGCAGGAGCGCGATGCGGGGCGGGTGACGCGCGCGGATCTGCGCGTGGTGACGGCGCGCGCTCCGGGCGAGGCGGAAATCCGCGACATGCTGTTCGCCTGGACGGTGGCCAAGCACGTCAAGTCGAACGCGATCGTCTATGCGCGCGGTGGCGCGACCGTGGGTATCGGCGCCGGGCAGATGAGCCGGGTCGACTCGACCCGCATCGCGGCGCGCAAGGCCGCCGACATGGCCGCGACGCTGGGCCTCGACGGCGTGCCGACCGAGGGCGCGGCGGTGGCGTCGGATGCGTTCTTTCCCTTCGCCGACGGGCTCGAGGCGGCGGCAGCGGCGGGGGCAAGCGCGGTGATCCAGCCCGGCGGCTCGAAACGCGACGCCGAGGTGATCGCCGCGGCGGATCGCGCCGGGCTCGCCATGGTCTTCACCGGCCTGCGCCATTTCAGGCACTGACGGATGCGCGCGGCGACGATCACGCTGGCCGCGACGCTCGCGGCGGATCAGGGCTCTAAATGGCTCGTGGTGCACTGGCTCGACCTGCAGTCGCGCTTTTTCATCGATGTCTGGCCGCCCTTCGTGACCTTCGTGATGGCCTGGAACACCGGCGTCAATTTCGGGCTCTTCGCGAGCGACGGGCCGATGGCGCGCTGGATCCTGATCGCGGTGGCGCTGGCGATTTCGGCGTGGATCTGGCTGTGGGCGTGGCGCGAGCGCGACAATGTGGCGATGCAGGTGTCGGCGGGGCTGATCGTGGGCGGGGCGCTCGGCAACGTGATCGACCGGCTGGTGTACGGGGCGGTGGCGGATTTCATCAACGTCACCTGTTGCGGTATCGACAACCCGTATTCGTTCAACATCGCCGATGCATCGATATTCGCGGGCGCGGCGGGGTTGATCCTGTTCGCGGGACGGCACAAGACCCCGTGACGCGCCTTGCGCGATCGGTTAACACGGGCGCGAAGGCAAGGAGGGCCAAATGAGGGCAGGGCGAGGCATTCTGGGCGGGGCGAGCGCGGTGATCCTGTTGCTCGCGGCGTGTTCGTCGGATTCGGGGCTGATGAATATCAGCCCCGGCGATACCGATGGCCCGGATGAATTCGGCGTGCTGCCGACCGCGCCGCTGGAGCGGCCGGCCGAGGGCGGCGAGTTGCCGCGTCCGGACCCGGGCGGGCCGAACCGCGCCGATCCCGACCCGCGCGGCGACGCGGCGGTGGCGCTGGGCGGGGCGCGCGGATCGGCGGGCGGTGTCCCGTCCTCCGACGGCGCGCTCGTGCAGCACGCCGCGCGCCAGGGAAGCGAAGAGGACATCCGCGCCCGGCTCGCCGCCGAGGACGAGCAATACCGCCAGCGCAACCGCGGTCGCCTGCTGGAGCGGATCACCAACCGCAACACCTACTATCAGGCCTATGCCCCGATGACCCTCGACAGCCGCGCCGAACTCGAACGCTGGCGCGCCGCCGAGGCCCGCACCCCCGGCGCCCCGCCCGCGCAGGACTGACGCGGGCGTGATCGGTTTGGCGGCGTGGCGGGCTTGAAAGGCGCGCGGGCGGGGTTACTGTCGCATCGTCAACAGAGCTTGGGGATCTCCATGCGCCGAATGCTTGCTGCGGGGGCCGCGGCCCTTGCCGTCTCGGGCCCGCTCGCGGCCGACGAAGTGATCAGCTTCACCCTCGACAACGGCCTCGATGTCGTCGTGATCGAGGACCCGCGCGCCGACATCGCCGTCAACATGGTTTGGTACCGTGTGGGCGCGGCCGACGAGCCGCCGGGCGTGTCGGGGATCGCCCATTTTCTCGAACACCTGATGTTCAAGGGCACCGAGACGCGCGATGCCGGCGAGTTTTCCGACATCGTCGAACGCGAGGGCGGGCGCGGCAATGCCTTCACCTCCTGGGACTACACCGGCTACTTCCAGCGCATCGCCTCCGACCGGCTCGACCTCATGATGGAGCTCGAAGCCGACCGGATGGAGAACCTCCAGTTCACCGACGACGACTGGCTGCCCGAGCGCGACGTGATCCTCGAGGAGCGCGGCCAGGTCGTCGAAAGCCGGCCCGATCGGCTTTTCGGCGAGCAGCTCTTCGCGACGCTGTTCCAGAATCATCCCTATGGCATCCCGATCATCGGCTGGCGCGAGGAGATGCGCGACCTGACCGACGCCGACGCGATGGATTTCTACGAGCGCCATTACGGCCCGAACAACGCGATCCTCATCGTCGCCGGAAATGTCGATACCGACGAAGTCCGCGAGATGGCCGATCGTCACTATGGCGCGGTGCCCGAAAACCCGCAGATCACCGAGCGCAAGCGCCCGCAGGAGCCGCTCGTGCTGTCGGACCGGCGCGTTACGATGTCCGACAGCCGCGTCGC
>PUKW01000086.1 GCA_003550665.1 Paracoccaceae bacterium
GCCTCGCTCGAGGTGCTCGACTTCCTGCCGGTGCGCAGCGTCGATCCGTTCTCGGGTGTGATCGTGACGGATTACGGGCCGCCGCCGGGCGGCGGGCAGGACTACCGCGCCACCGTGCAGGTCAAGGACCCCGCCCTCGATGCGCGCTCGCTCAACCTCGCGCTGAGCACCCGCGCGGGGCCGGTGGCGAGCGAAACGGTGCGCGCCGTCGAGGACGCCATCCTGACCCGGGCGCGCGAGCTGCGCATCCAGGATCAGGGGCTCTAGGTCCGCGCCGCGACGCTCAGGCGGCGCGATTGTCCGACAGATCGAGATCGAGTATCGCCGTGACCGCCGCGCAGCCGGTCTCGCCGATCTCGGCGCGGTCGGCAGCCGGCAGCACCGACGCCTGAAGCCAGAGCCCGTCGATCACGGCGCTGCAGGCGATGGCATGACGGCGGACGGTTTCGGCCGTTACGGGCCGGCCCTCCTCGTGCAGGGCGGCGGAGATGAGCCCGGCGAGCCGGTTGCGGAAGGTCAGATACCCGTCGTGATGGGCCGCGCGCATCCGCTCATCCGCCCGCGTCATCTGCAGGAAAGCCGCCCAGAGCAGGAGATTGCGCCCGCTCATCGCGGGCGGGCGCAGCGCCGCGCGCAGGAACGCGGCGAGGCGCAGGCGCGCCGGGGTGGTCTCGGGCGGTGGCAGCCGCGCCACGCTCGCATCGAGCATCCGCGCCATGAGGGCGCCAAAGGCCGCGGCGACGAGCGCCTCCTTGCTGGCGAAGTGGTGCCGGATCAGGCCCGGCGTCGCCCCGGCCCGCGCGGCGATCGCGCGCACCGTCGCCGCCTGCGGCCCGCCCTCGGCGACACAGTCCAGAACCGCCTCGATCAGCGCATCGCGCCGCGACACCGGGACGCTGTCCGCGAAACGGGGCGACGATTCGGCAACACCCATGGCTCGACACCTTTAGAAAGAAGGACGCATCATCGGCCACCGGTTGCAAAACGCAAGGACATTGAGCGCGCGGGTGGCACGACGGGCGGGAAAGCGCCGGCGCGTCTCAACCAATCGCCGCGTCCACCGCGTCGCCGAGCCGCTCGGTGATGGTGTCGATATCGGCGCGCGCGGCGATGAAGGGCGGCGCGAGCAGGACATGGTCGCCGCGCACGCCGTCGATGGTCCCGCCCATCGGATAGACCATCAGCCCGCGATCCATCGCCTCGGACTTGATCCGCGCATGCAGCTTGCGCGCCGGGTCGAAGGGCGTCTTGCTCTCGCGGTCGGCGACGAGCTCGATCGCGCGAAACAGCCCGCGCCCGCGGATATCGCCGACATGCGGATGCTGGCCGAAGGCGCCTTCGAGCCGCTCCTGCAGGTAGCCACCCATGCTGCGGACCTTGTCGAGAAGCCCGTCGCGCGCGATCACCTCCTGCACGGCGAGCCCCGCCGCCGCGGCCATCGGGTGGCCCATATAGGTGTGGCCGTGCTGGAAGAAGCCGCTGCCCCCGGTGAAGGCGTCATGGATGCGCTGCGCGAGCAGCACCGCGCCGATGGGCTGGTAGCCGCCGCCGAGGCCCTTGGCGATGGTCATCAGGTCGGGGCTGATGCCGTCCTGCTCGCAGGCGTGCAGCGTGCCGGTGCGCCCCATGCCGCACATTACCTCGTCGAGGATCAGCAGCACGCCGTAGCGGTCGCAGATCGCGCGGATATGCTTGAAATAGTCGGCCACAGGGGGCACCGCGCCCGCCGTCGCGCCCACCACGGGCTCAGCGACGAAGGCGGCGACGCTGTCCTCGCCGAGTTCGCGGATCTTCGCCTCAAGCTCGCCGGCAGCGCGGGCGGCGTAGTCGGCGTCGGATTCGACGTCGCGCTGCTCGCGATAGGCGAAGCAGGGCGCGATGTGATGCGCCTGCATCAGGAGCGGCTGGAACTGCTGGCGGCGCCATTCGTTGCCGCCCGCGGCGAGCGCGCCGAGGGTGTTGCCGTGATAGCTTTGGCGCCGGGCGATGATGTGGCGGCGCTGCGGCTGGCCGGTCTCGACGAAATACTGCCGCGCCATCTTGAGCGCGGCCTCCACCGCCTCGGAGCCGCCCGATACGAGATAGGCATGGCTGATCCCCGCCGGCGCATCCGCCACGAGCCGGTCGGCGAGCGCCTCGGCCACCTCGGTGGTGAAAAAGCCCGTATGGGCATAGGCGAGCCGGTCGAGCTGGTCGTGCAGCGCGGCGGTCACGTCGGGATGGCCATGGCCGAGGCACGACACCGCCGCGCCGCCCGAGGCATCGATATAGTCGTTGCCCTCGGTGTCGGTGATGGTCATTCCGCGCGCCGCGACGGCCTTGCGCGGGATCTGGCGGGCGTTGCGGTGCAGCAGGCGGGTCATGGCGGGCCTCTCCGGTTTTCCCGCAGCGTAGCGAAGCGCCGCAGAGGTGCAAAGCCCTCACGGCCCGGGCTCTCAGATCCGCCCCTCCTCGACCGCGAAGCACGCCGCCTCCGACTCCCCGGCGCGCACGAGCTGCGGCAGCTCGCGCCGGCAGCGCGCATCGGCGTGCGGGCAGCGGGGATGAAACGCGCAGCCCGAGGGCGGGTCGATCGGGTTGGGGATCTCGCCCTCGACGGCCTTGCGCCGGCGGCCCGACATCTCGAGATCGGGCACCGCATCGAGCAGCATCTGGCTGTAGGGGTGGCGCGGGGCGGCGAAGAGCCGCTTGCCCGGCGCGGTCTCGGCGAGACGGCCGAGATAGAGCACGCCGACGCGGTTGGCCATGTGGCGTACCACCGAAAGATCATGGCTGATGAACAGGTAGGTCAGCCCGAACTCGTCCTGCAGATCGCGCATCAGGTTGAGGATCTGCGCCTGCACCGAGACGTCGAGCGCCGAGGTCGGCTCGTCGCAGACGATGAATTCGGGCCGCGACGACAGCGCGCGGGCGATGGCGATGCGCTGGCGCTGCCCGCCCGAGAATTCGTGCGGGAACTTGCCCGCATCGCGCGCCGACAGCCCCACCGTCTCCAGCAGCCGCCCCACCTCGCGGCGCAGCTCCGCCCCGCGCGCGAGCCCGAAGGTGCGGATCGGCTCGGCGATGATGTCGCCGACATGCCAGCGCGGGTTCAGGCTCGCGAAGGGGTCCTGGAAGATCATCTGGAAGCGCTTGCGCAACCCGCGCATCCGCTTGCTGGA
>PUKW01000133.1 GCA_003550665.1 Paracoccaceae bacterium
AGCCTGAGCCCGCGCATGACGATCGGGCAGATCGTGGCCGAGGGACTCGGCGTGCACGGCGTGGCAAAGGGGCAGGACCCGGATGCGCTGGTGGCGCAGATGCTCGACGAGGTAGGGCTCGACCCGGCGGTGATGGGGCGCTACCCGCATGAATTTTCCGGCGGCCAGCGCCAGCGTATCGCTATCGCGCGCGCGATGATCCTGCGCCCGAGGCTGCTGGTGCTGGACGAGCCGACCTCGGCGCTCGACATGACGGTGCAGGTGCAGATCGTCGAGCTTCTGCGCGCGCTGCAGCGGCGCTACGGGCTCGCCTACATCTTCATCAGCCATGATCTGCGCGTGGTGCGCGCGCTGTCGCACAAGGTGATGGTGATGCGCGAGGGGCTCGTCGTGGAAGCCGGGCCGAGCGCGCAGATTTTTGAGGCGCCGCAGACGGAGTATACCCGCGCGCTCATGGCGGCGGCGTTCGACCGCGCGGCGGTGGAGTGAGGCTCACACCGCCGAGCTGTGCCCCGCCTTCGACAGATCATAGGCGTCGAAGCCGCGCGCGATCATCCGGGTGAGCGGGCGGCCCTCGGGGCGGATATGCAGCCGCGCTTCGGTCAGATCGACGAAGCCGTCGAATTGCTCGGCCACCGGCGCAGCGAGGGCGTGCAACCGCGCTGCGGACAGGCCCAGCTCGCGCGACAGCGCCGCGAAATCGAGCCCGAACTCGCACATCACCGCCTCGATCAGCCGCCCGCGCAGCAGATCGTCGCCGCCGAAGGCATGCCCGCGCGCTGTCGCGAATCGCCCCGCCCGCACCGCCTTGCTGTAATCCGAGGTGGCCGGGGCGTTCTGCGCAAAGCCTTGCGGAAAGCGCGAGATCGAGGACGCACCGAGCCCGACCAGCGCGCTGGCCGTTTCATCCGTATAGCCCTGGAAGTTCCGCCGCAGCGTTCCCGCCCGCTTCGCACGGGCGAGGCCGTCCTCGGGCCGGGCGAAATGATCGATGCCGATCTCGTGGAACCCGTCCCACAGGAAGAGCCGGCGCGCCGCCTCGAACAGCTCGAGCCGCTCCTCGGGGCGCGGCAGCGAATCGGCGGGGATCATCTGCTGGCGCCGTGCCATCCAGGGGACATGCGCATAGCCATAGAGCGCCACCCGGTCGGGGCCGAGCGAGAGGAGCTTCTGCACCGTGTCCGCGATCCCGGCGCGGGTCTGGTGCGGCAGGCCATAGACGAGATCGGCATTCAGGCTCTCGATGCCGCGCGCGCGCAGGGCCTCGACGGCGGAGCGCGTTATCTCGAAGCTCTGGTCGCGGCCGATGGTGCGCTGGATGCGAGCGTCGAAATCCTGCACCCCGATCGAGGCGCGCGTCATGCCCGCGGCGGTGAGCGCGTCGAGCCGTGGCGCGTCGATCTCGTTCGGGTCGATCTCGACGGAGAACTCCGCCCCCGGCCCGAGCGGCACCGCCGCGAAGATCGCCTGGGCAAGCTCGGTGATGAGATCCGCCGGCAGGAAGGTCGGCGTGCCGCCGCCCCAATGCAGCCGCGACAGCGTCACCCCCTCGGTCAGCGCCGCCGCCATCATCGCGATCTCGGCCTTCAGGGTCGCCACATAGGCGCGCAGCGGAAGCTCAGATTGCGTTCCCTGCGTGCGGCAGGCGCAGAACCAGCACAGTCGCCGGCAGAACGGCACATGCACATAGAGCGATATCTGCCCGCCGACGGGCAGCGCGGTGAGCCAGTCGCCGAAAGTGGCAGCACCGATTTCGGCATCGAAATGCGGCGCGGTGGGGTAGCTGGTGTAGCGGGGCACCTGTGCGTCGAACAGGCCGAGGCGGGAGAGTTGCGAATGTGTTGTCATGATCTTTGCCTGCCGATCCGGGCCGGAAGTTGCGGTATGCGTGCTGTGAGTGTAGCGTGACGTTGACAGCCGCCGGTTTCCTTGACGCAGGTCAACCCAATGGATCGCAGCCGCACGAGAGAGCGCACCCTCATGACGCCCGATTGCGCCGATTGCCCGATCCGCCACCGCGCGGTGTGCTCGCGCTGCGAGAGCGACGAGCTCGCCCGGCTCGAGCGCATCAAGTATTATCGCAGCTTCGAGGCCGGCGAGGCGATCGCGCGGGCGGGCGAATCGATGGATTTCGTGGGCTAGGTCGTCACCGGCGTGGCGACGTTGACGCAGACGATGGAGGACGGGCGCCGTGGAATGGTGGGGCTCCTGCTGCCGTCGGATTTCGTCGGCCGGCCGGGGCGGCGGGCGGCGGCCTATGATGTCGCGGCGGCCAGCGACGTGGTGATGTGCTGCTTTCGCCGCGGCGCCTTCGAGCAGCTCATTGCCGAGACACCCAGCATCTGCAAGCGGCTGCTCGAGATGACCCTCGACGAGCTCGACGCGGCGCGCGAATGGATGTTGGTGCTTGGGCGCAAGACAGCGCGCGAGAAGATCGCGAGCTTTCTCGCGACGATCGCGCGGCGCGACGCCACGCTGCGAAAGGGCGATGCGGTGGGGGAGATCGTGTTCGACCTGCCGCTCACCCGCGAGGCGATGGCCGATTATCTCGGCCTGACGCTGGAGACGGTGAGCCGGCAGATGTCGGCGCTCAAGCGCGACGGGGTGATCCGGCTCTACGGCACGCGCCATGTTACCGTGCCCGATCTCGGCCGGCTGCTCGAGGCGGCGGGCGACGACAGCGACGGCGGCTTGCCCGGCTGAGGCGCCCGCCGGCTCAGTGCGCCATGAACACCGGAACCCCGGTCATCTCGAGGGTGTGACGCGTGGTGCCGCCGAGGATCGCCTCGCGAAAGCGCGAATGACTGTATGCGCCCATCACGAGCATATCGGCATCCTGATCGCGCACATGACGCTGCAGCACGTCCGAGGTGCGCGGCATCGTCTTGGCGAGCACCGAGACCTCGGCATGCACATCGTGGCGCGACAGCATCGTGGACAGGAGTGCGCCGGGATCGGACTGCTCGGGGCCGTGCTGCGGCGGGTCGATCACGGCGATATTGACGTCATCTGCCGCGCGCAGCACTGGCAGCGCGCGGCGGATCGCGGTCATCGCTTCGTTGCTCTGGTTCCAGGCGGCGACGATGCGCTTGCCGAAGGGTTCGGCGATCCCCGAATCGGGCACGATCAGAACCGGCGCCTTGCCCTCGAACATCGCCG
>PUKW01000138.1 GCA_003550665.1 Paracoccaceae bacterium
GACGGCCATGCCGGCATTGCCGAGATTGTCCACCACATGCGCCTGGTGCCCGGCCGCGAGCACCTCCACGACGGTGTGGCTTCCGACATAGCCAAGCCCGCCGGTGATCAGGATGCGCATGCGATTCCCCCGCCCCGGCGGGTGCGGTCCGGGGCCCCCCGCGCGGCGCGTGCGGCCCGGAACGCAGGATCGGAACAGTCTTTACGCATCATCAATTCCGTTGCGCATAATGTCCTTGCGACTTAAGATTACGTCTCATTGGCGGGGTCTGTCGACAGGTTTTACCCGACCTCGTTCGGGGCGTTTTTCAAAACGGGGCCTCAGGATATCGGCCCCCCGATTTTCGAGGTCACCCAGGTTCCCCGGCATGTCGATGTTCCATGATCACCCGATCCGCACCCTGTCGGATGGGGAGGGCGATGCGACGTCCATCGCGCCCGGCGCCGGCATTGCCGCCGTGCGCGCCGGGAAGCAGCCCCTGGTCACCGTCCTCATCGTGACATACAACCATCGCCGCTATATCACCGCGGCCGTCGAGAGCGTCCTGACCCAGAGGACGCGCTTTCCCGTCGAGATCCTCATCAGCGAGGATGCCTCGACGGATGGAACCCGCGACATCGTCACCGGCTACGCTGACCGGCATCCGGAGCGGATCCGCCTGCTGCTTTCGGAGCGCAATATCCGCTCGAACGAGGTGGTCGCGCGCGGATTGCGGCAGGCGCGCGGGCGCTATGTGGCGCTGCTCGACGGGGATGATTTCTGGTGCGATCCCGACAAGCTGCAGCGCCAGGTCGATTTCCTCGAGGACAATCCCGGCTGCACGGCGGTGTTTCACAACGCCTGGACGACGGCCGGCGACGCGCCGTCCGGGGAACGCTGGACGCCGGGGGAAACGGCGCCGCGCATGGATCTGCAGACCCTCATGGAGGGCAACCCCTACGCCACCTGTGCCGGGATGCTGCGTGCCGACTGCGTGCGGGACGTCCCGCAGTGGTATGCCGGCTTCTTTCCGATCACCGACTGGCCGCTCTACGCCCTTTGTGCGCTGCGTGGCGACCTGGCCTTCGTCGACGAGGTCGTGGGCGTGTACCGTCTGCATGCGGCAAGCGAATTCTCGAGCCAGCCCACCGCCACCAGGCTCGACGCGGTGCAGGGATTTTACCGCCGCCTCGCGAAATGCGCGCCGCCGCCGCTCGCCAAGGCCGCGCGGGGCGGGTGCTCGCGCTATTTCTTCGACTGGAGCGAGGCGTATCTGGCGCAGGGGGACCTCGCGCTCGCCCGCTCCTGCTTTCGGCGAAGCCTGCTCGGCGGCGGCCTGGGCCGGACGGTGCCGCGCCGCGCGGCGCTGCGGATGGGCGCGAGGCTGCTGCGCCGCTCGATCGCGCGCCGATGACCGGCACGGTGCCCGCATCGCGCGATCCGGTCGCGCCGCTGCCGCCGGGGCCGGAGCGCCCGCGCTGGTCGGTCATGATCCCGACCTATCGCTGCGCGCGGTATCTCGGTGCGACCCTCGAAAGCGTGCTGGCGCAGGATCCCGGCCCCGGGGTCATGCAGATCGAGGTGGTCGATGACGGCTCCGATGACGACCCCGAAGCCGTGGTCCAGGCCCTCGGCCGCGGCCGCGTCGGCTTCTTCGGGCAGCCGCGCAATGTCGGCCATATCGCCAATTTCCACACCTGCCTGACGCGGGCGCGCGGCGAGATCGTGCACCTGCTGCATGGCGACGACGTCGTTCGGCCCGGCTTCTACGCCGCCCTGCAGCGCGGCTTCGACGCCCATCCCGGGCTCGGCGCCGCTTTCTGCCGGCCGGTCTACGCCGATGCCGCGGGCAACGCGGTCGCGATGGTGCCCGAGGAGCAGCCGGAAGCCGGGCTCCTGCCCGATGCGCTGGCGCGTCTTGCCACCGAGCAGCGGATCATGACGCCGTCGATCGCCGTGCGCCGCGCCGTCTATGAGCGGCTCGGCGGCTTCGACCGGCGGCTGGCCTGCGCCGAGGACTGGGAGATGTGGGTCCGCATCGCGGCGCATTTCCCGATCTGGTACGAGCCGCGCCCGCTTGCCGTCTACCGGATGCACGGGGACTCGAATACCGGCCGGCACGCCGCCTCGGCGGCGGATGCCGCGTATAACCGGATGGCCATCGACATCTTCGCCCGCTACCTGCCGCCCGACCGGGCACCGGCGATCACGCGCCGCGCGCGCCGCCTCTATGCCGCAAGCGCGCTCGCCACCGCGCGCGACCTGCTGCGGGCGGGCGACACCGCCGGCTGCCTTGCGCAGCTGCGCGAAGCGCTCCGGCTTGCCCCCTCCGCCCGCATTCTGTGCGGTTGCGCGACCACCCTCCTCGCGATCGGGAGACGCCATGTCACCGGACACTGAGCGACCCGGCGCCCGCGGCCCTGCGCTCGGCGTCACGGTGATCGGCTGCGGGGCCGCCACCCGCCTGTATGCCGCGCCCGCGCTCGCCGCGCTCGAGGGCCGTGGGCTCCTCAGGGTCACGCGCCTTTTCGACCCGGCCCCGGATGCGGTCGCGGCCGTTCGCCCGCTGCTGGCCTCGGCGATGCCGGCGCCGAGCCTGGAGGCAGCGCTCGAGGGGGCCGATCTCGCCGTCATCGCGTCGCCGCCGGCGCTGCATGCCAGCCAGTGCGCCATCGCCCTCAAGAGCGGCCTGCATGTCTTTTGCGAGAAACCCCTCGCGCTCGCCGCCGCCGATGCGCAGGCGCTCATCGCGACGGCAGAGGCGTGCGGGCGCCTTCTGGCGGTGGGGCTGATCCGCCGCCACCTGCCCGCGGCCCGCGCCATCAAGGCCCTGCTCGCCGCCGGCACCCTCGGCACGCCGCGCTCGGTCTGCTGGTTCGAGGGCGGCCCCTTCGACTGGCCGGTGGCCGGCCCCGGCTATTTCAGCGCCGCGCAGTCGGGCGGCGGCATCCTGCAGGATATCGGCACCCATGCGCTCGATCTGCTGGCCTGGTGGCTCGGCCCGCCCCAGCTGCGCGACTATGCCGATGATGCCATGGGCGGCGTGGAGGCCAATGCCAGCCTCCACCTCGCATGCGGCGCGGCCGAGGTGCGCATGCGGCTGAGTCGCGACTGGGCCCGGCCGAACCGGGTCACCATTCGGGGCGCGCGCGGCACGATCCGCTGGGATGCGAACGCGCCGCTGAGCTTCGAGCTCGGCCTCGACGGGGCGCCGCCGGGGCTGGTGACGCTCGACGACGGGGCCGGGGGGACGACCGATTTCGTCTCGACCTATGCCGTGCAGATCGCGGATGCGATCGACGCGATCCGCTCGGGGCGCGCGCCGGCGGTGCCGGCCGCCGCCGGCCGCGATGCCTGCGCCCTGATCGAGACCTGCTACCGCGAGCGCCGGCTGCTCGAGATGGGCTGGTTCTCGGAGCAGGAGCGCGCGCAGGCGGCGGCCCATGCGGGCGGGGCGCGATGAGGCCGGTCGTGGCGGTTCTCGGGGCGGGCGGTTTCATCGGCAACCGGCTTGTCGAGATGCTGCATCTGGGCGGCGGGCACGTGGTGCGCCCGGTGGTGCGGCGTCCGGAGGCGCTGGCGCTGGCGCTGCGCTTTGCGCTCGACGGCCGGGTCGCGGAGGCGCGCGACGAAGCCGCCCTGGCCGAGGCCTTTGCCGGGTGCAGCCATGTCGTCCATGCCGTGGCCGGCCCGCCCGAGGTCATCACCGGCTCCGTGGCGCCGGTCTACCGCGCCGCCGCCGCGGCCGGCGTCCGGCGCATCGTCTATCTGAGCAGCGCGTCGGTTCACGGGCAGTCGCCCGCGCCCGGCACCGACGAGACCAGCCCGCTCAGCAGCCGGCAGAAGCTGGCCTACAACAACGCCAAGGTCGCCGCAGAGCGACGGCTGCAGCAGCTCCGGCAGGGCGGAGGTGTCGAGGTCGTGCGGCTGCGGCCGGGCATCGTGCACGGGCCGCGCTCGTACTGGACCGGCGGCTTCGCGGACGAGCTGCTCGCGGGCGAGGCCTACCTGGTCGGCGGCGGCACCGGGATCTGCAATTCGATCTATGTCGACAATCTCGTCCATGCCGTCCGCCTTGCCCTCAAAGCGCCGCGCGGGGATGGCGAGGCCTATATCGTCGGTGACGCCGAAACCGTCACCTGGGCCGAGCTGTGCGATCCCATCGCCCGCGCCCTGGGGTACAGCCGGGAGGCGCTGGCGGTCCCGGCGCCGGGCGAAATGCGCCGGATGCCGGCGGGGCTGGATCCGATGACGGCCCTGCGCCGCGCCGCCGCGCTGCTGCCGCCGCGGCCGCGGCGGGCGTTGCGCGCGGCGCGCGCGGCCTGGCGCGCGCCGGCGGCCCCGGCAGCGCCGCCGGGTACGCCGCAACCGCCGGTCTCGCAGGAGAAGGCGGATCTGCATCTCTGCGCTGTCCGGCTTCCGATGGACAAGGCGCGCAGCGAGCTCGGCTACGCGCCGATCGTCGATTTCGAGACCGCCTGCCGCCATGCCCTCGCCTGGCTCGCCTTTGCCGGCTACCCGGTCGGGGACGGTGCCGGCGGCCGGGACGCAGACCCATCCGAGCCACTCCAGAGGAAACCACAGCATGGCGGCTGAGACCCCCGGCGTCACGATCGTGATAAACACCTACAATCAGGCGCATTTTCTCGAACAGGCGCTCGAGAGCGTCGCGGCGCAGAGCGTCGCCGTCGACGAGGTCATCGTCGTCGATGACGGCTCGCACGACGCGCCGGAAAAGGTCGTGGAGCGCTTTGGTGCGGCAAGGCTGATCCGGCAGCCGAACCAGGGGCTCGCCGCGGCCCGCAACACCGGCCTGCATGCCGCGCGCGGCACCTTCATCGGGTTTCTCGATGCCGATGACCGGTTGCTGGCGCGGATGGTGGAGGTGAATCTGGGCCAGTTCGAACGCAACCCGGACTGCGCCTTCGTCTATGGCGCCTATCTGTTCATCGATACCGACGGCCGGGTCATCGGCCAGCCGCCACTGTGCGCGCCGGGGCCCGACGCCTATGCCGGGTTTCTCTCGGGTAATCTCGTCGGCATGCACGGGACCGTCCTCTATCGCCGGGAGATCCTGCTGGCGGAGGGCGGCTTCGATCCGTCGCTGCGGGCGGTGGAGGATCACGACGTCTATCTGCGGCTCGCGCACAAGCATCCCGTCGCTGCGCAGGATGAGCCGCTCGCCGCCTATCTTCGCCATGACGCCAACATGTCGAACGACATCCCCTTCATGCTGGACCGGGCGCTCGCCGTGCATGAGCGTCACCGAAAGACCGCCGGTTCCCGGCCGGACTGGCAGGAAGCCTTCCAGCTCGGGAAGCTGGAATGGCAAGGCCACTATGTCGGCCAGCAGGTGAATGCGCTCAAGCGGGCGCTGCGCCAGCGCACCAACCCGCTCGGGGCGCTCGCCGGCACGCTGCGCGTCGCCCGGCGCGCGCCCCGCACGACGCTTCGCGCGCTCAAGCCGAAGTCGCGAAGCGGCGCACCCGCGGTCGGGCGCGTGCGCTTTGGCGATCTGCGCCGCACGACACCGATCACCCCCGACTTCGGCTATGGCCGCGGCAATCCCGTCGACCGCTACTATATCGAGGCTTTCCTGAAGACGAATGCCGCGGATATCCGCGGCCGGGTGCTGGAGATCGGCGACAGTGCCTATACGCGCCGGTTCGGCGGCGACCGGGTCACGCAGGTCGACGTGCTCAACCGCTATGCCGGGCATCCCGAGACCACCTTCGTGGGCGATCTCGGCGACGGCGCGGGCCTGCCGTCGGAGGCCTTCGACTGCATCGTGCTGACCCAGACGCTGCACCTGCTGTTCGACATGCAGGCGGCGGTCGCCACGCTCTGGCGCGTGCTGCGCCCCGGCGGCGTGCTGCTGGTGACCGTGCCCTGGATCAGCCAGATCGATCGCGGCGAATGGGGGGATGAGTGGATGTGGTCGATCTCGCCGAAGGCGCTCAACCGGCTGCTCAACGGCCCGTTCCAGCCCGCGCAGACGACGGTTGACGCCTATGGCAACGTGCTGGCGGCCACGGCGTTCATCTACGGGCTGGCAGAGCACGAGCTGCAACCGGCCGAGCTCGACGTGCATGATCCCCGCTGCCCGGTGCTGGTCGCCGGGCGCGCCGTCAGGGCCGCGCAGGCGTGAGGCGGCTGCGCGCCATCCGCCGCGCCGCGCGGCATGTGCTGCGCGCCGAGCAGCCGATCGTGCTCATGTATCACCGGGTCGAGACGCTGGCGGCGGATCCCTGGGAGCTCGCGGTGACGCCCGAGCGCTTCGCGGACCAGATCGCGCTGCTCACCGCGGCGCGGCGGGTCGTGCCGCTCTCCTGGCTCGCCGGCGAACTCGCCGCCGGCCGCCTTCCGCGCCATGTCGCCGCCGTGACCTTCGATGACGGCTATGGCGATGTCTTTCGCAATGCCCGGCCGATCCTCGAGGCCGCCGGCTGCCCCGCCACCGTGTTCATCACCACCGGCGCGCTCGGCTCGCGCGCGGGCTTCTGGTGGGATATCCTGAGCCGGATCCTGCTGCAGACGCCTGCGCTGCCCGAGCGGCTCGATTTCAGCCTCGAGGGGACGCCCCGGCAGGTCCGCATCGGGGCAGACGGCGCGGACCGGATGGCGGCGCTCTTCGAGCTGCATGCGCTGCTGCGTCCGGCCGCGCCCGATGCGCGGGATGCGGCCCTGGCCGAGCTCGCCGCGGGCGCGGGCACCGATGCGGACCCGCGCGACCGCGACCTGACGATGACGCCCGATCAGATGGTCGCGATGGCGTCGAGCGGCCTGATCGAGATCGGGGCGCATACCGTCACGCACCCGCCGATGACCGCGCTCGGCCGCGATGCGCAGGAGCGCGAGGTTGCCGACAGCCGGCGGCGCTGCGAGGACCTTCTCGGCCACCCGGTCACCGGCTTTGCCTATCCCTACGGCGACCACGACGCGGCCTCGGTGGCGGCGGTGGCGCGGGCGGGGCTGACCCATGCCTGCAGCGTGGAGCCGCGCCCGGCGGGCCGGGGCACCGACCCCTTCGCCATCCCGCGCCTGCTCGCGGCCGACTGGGACGCGCGGGAGTTTCGCGCGCGGGTGCTGGCGCATGGCTGAGGGGGCGCCGCGCCCGCTGGTCTCGGCGATCATCGTCGTGCTCGACGGCGAGACCTATCTCGCCGAGGCGATCGACAGCATACTGGCGCAGACCCTGCGCGACTGGGAGCTGCTGATCGTCGATGACGGCTCGACGGACGGCACGGCGGCGATCGCCCGGGGCTACTGCGCCCGGCAGCCGGAGCGCATCCGCCTTCTGGCGCATCCGGATGGCGCCAATCTCGGCATCGCGGCCTCCCGCAACCTGGGGATCGCGGCGGCGCGGGGGCGCTACGTCGCGTTCCTGGATGCCGATGATGTCTGGCTTCCCGAGAAGCTGGCCGAGCAGGTGGCGATCCTCGAGGCCGATCCGGAGCTTGGCCTCGTCTATGGCCGCACCCTGATCTGGCACAGTTGGAAAACCGGCGTGGCGGGCGATGACCACTACTACGATCTCGGGGTCGAACCGGAGACGCGCCACGAGCCGCCGGCGCTGTTCGAGCTGTTGCTGGAGAACCGGGCGCAGACCCCGACCACCTGCAACGCGATGATGCGCGCCGATATCTTCGAGGCGGTCGGCCGTTTCGATCCGCGCGCGCGCGGCATGTTCGAGGATCTGAGCTTCTTCGGCAAGGCGCTGGCACTGGCGCCGGCCCATGTCTCGGGCCGGAGCTGGGCCAGATACCGCCAGCACGCGGCAAGCTGCACGGCCGTGTCGGCGTCGGCGCAGGGCGATGAACGCGCCCTGCTGACAGCACTCGGCCGGCTCGACCGCGCGCTTGCCCCCCATGCGCCGCCGCCGCGGGTGCGCCGGGCCCTGCGCCGCGCGCGCTTGCGGGCCCTGCACGGACTGCTTCGATCCCGCCTCCGGCCGCTGCGCCTGAAATTGCGCGGCGCGGCGCGCCGACTGCTGGGGCCGCGCCGGTGACCCGGGTGTCGATCATCACGCCGTTCCTGAATGCGGCGGCGCATCTCGCCGAGGCGATCGACAGCGTGCGCGCCCAGACCGAGACGGATTGGGAGCTCCTGCTGGTCGATGACGGCTCCACCGATGCCAGCGTGGCGATCGCGCAGGCCGCCGCGCAGGGGGACCCGCGCATCCGTCTGCTGCCTGCGCCGCGCGATGCGCCGCGCGGCGCGGCGGCGGCGCGCAATGCCGGGATCGCGGCCGCGTGCGGCGACTTCGTGGCCTTCCTCGACGCCGATGACCTCTTCGAGCCGCACATGCTCGCCACGACCCTCGCGGCGGCGGCCGATCACCCCGGCGCGGCGATGATCTTCGGGCCGACGCTGTGGTGGCATCCGGACGACAGCGGGCGCGACTGGCTCGAACCGACCGACGGGCGGGCCGGCCGGCTGCACCGCCCCCCGACGCTGCTGCGATCGCTGCTCCTGCTGCAGCACGGCCAGGTCCCCTGCATCTGCTCGGTGCTGGTGCGCCGATCCGCCGTCGCGGCGCTCGGCGGCTTCGACGAACGCTTCCGGCTCTACGAGGATCAGACGCTGTGGGTGAAGCTGTTTCTCCACCACGACGTGTATGTCACGCCCGTCTGCCTGTCGCGGTACCGCCAGCACGCCGGGTCGGTCTCGGCCCGGGCGGCGGCGGAGGGCCAGTACGACCGCATGAGCGAGCACGCGGCGCGCGGCCCCTTCCTCGACTGGGTCGCGGAGTATCTGCGCGACGCGCCGCCCGATCGGCGTCTGGCGCGCGCGCTGCGCCTGGCGCGCGCGGCCTACCAGGGCGACGGCGACATCCGCGGCCGTCTCGACAGGCTTGCGTTCCGGATCTCCTTGCGGGCCTGGCGGTCGCGGCGCCGATATGCGCGCCGGCTCGGGCGATTGACGGGTCGGTGGAGATGAGACACGGTGTCCTGCCTTCGCAGACAGCGACGCGGGCGGAGCGCTTCGCCAGGCGCGCAGGATGCCGTTTCCGGGGCGATAGCGGGTCCCTGGGCCCGGCCGGGTATTCAGCCAGGGTGCCCGGATGGCCACGAGGGCGCAAACTGCTTGAGCGAGCGACATGACGACATTCCGGATCGATGAAATCGCAACGGCGCGGCGCGTGCTTGATCTGGCCGGACGGCCCTACAGGTCCGCCTCCGTCGTAGTGTTTCTGGGCCTCGCCTCGGCTGTCTTCGAAGGGATCGGGCTTTCCTTTCTGATTCCGCTCGCGGCCTTCGCGACGGGGGCGCAGCCCGATATCTCGGTGCCGGTGATCGGGCCGCTGCTGGCCCATCTGGACGCCTGGATCGGCTTGACCGTCACCAATGTGGTCCTGCTCGTTACGGGTTTCTTCTTTCTCGGTATCGCCGTCGGGTATCTCAACATCGTCGTCTCCACGATCGTGACGATGAAGGTCGCCCACAGGCTCAGGATGCGGGTGTTCGAGACGACGCTGACACGGCCGATCGCGCTCATCGAGAGCGCCCCGTCCGGCAAGTTCTTCAACGATCTCGCCACGGAAACCTGGCAGGTCTGCGACGCGTTCTTCGTGCTGATCCGCTTCGTGATCCAGGCGATCACCTTCCTGGTCCTGCTCGCCTTTCTCGTCACGATCTCACCGTTCTACACGCTCATCCTTCTTTGCGTTACCGGCGCCATGGCAATCGTCGTGCATCTTGCCACCCGGCGGGTCCGCGGGCTCGGGGATGCCGCCGTCGCCGCGAATGAAGCCTTCATGGCCTATCTGTGGGATACCCTGGCCGGCCTTCGGGTCATCCGCGGCTTCGGGCGCGAGCCGCATGAGCGCGCGCGCTTCGACGAGCGTTCGTCGCAGATCAGCCATGTTTTCACGCGCCTGGAGATCCTGAACGGTGTCGTCGGCCCGATCACGCAGATCATGACCGTCGGCATGGTGGCCCTCATCCTGAGCGTCGCGGTCTTTCGCGGCGATTCCCTGAGCCTTCTGGTGGGCTTTCTGGCCATTGCCTACCGCATGCAGCCGCGCGTGACCGCCCTGCTCGGGGCACGCACGCAGCTGCGCAGTCTCGAGGCTTCGGTGCGCTCGATCGAGGAGGCGCTTGCCCTTCGAAAGCCCGTGATCGCGGCGCGGCGCGAATTCTCCGGCCTGCGCGACGGTATCGTTTTCGATCATGTTTGCGCGCGCTATCCGAAGGCGGACCGACCGTCATTGCACGACGTCTCCTGCAGCTTTCCCTACGGCGAGGTCACCGCGGTCGCCGGGTATTCCGGGGCGGGCAAATCGACCCTCGCCGCGCTGCTGCTGCGGTTCCTGGAGCCGGAGAGCGGCCGCATTCTCGTCGATGGCGCCCCGCTGAGCGAGATTCGCCCGCAAGACTGGCATCGCCGGGTCGCCTTCGTGGAACAGAACGCCTTTCTCTTCAACGCGAGCGTGCGTGACAATATCGGCTACAGCGATCCCGACGCCGATTTCGATGCCGTTCGAGAGGCCGCCCGACTGGCCCAGGCCGGGGACTTCATCGAGGAGTTGCCGCAAGGCTATGACACCCCGATCGGCGAGGACGGGATCCGGCTTTCGCAGGGGCAACAGCAACGCATCGCCCTGGCGCGTGCGCTCTTGCGCAAACCGGACGTTCTCATCCTGGACGAGGCCACGAATGCGCTCGACCGGCCCACCGAGGAAGCCCTGCGCACGGCCATCGAGAACGCCCGCCAGGGGCGGGTCGTCATCGTCATTGCGCATCGCCGCGAAACGATCGAGAATGCCGACCAGGTCATCGTGATCGATCGGGGCCGGGTCATCGAGGCCGGCACGCCGGACGAACTGGCCGGCGCCGGTGGCGTTTACTCGCGGCTCTACATCGACAAGATGTCCGCAGGCGAGTGAGGATCAGCAGACAAAGCCCGATTGCAGCCAGCCACCTCCCCGGCGGGGCGGCCGGGCGAGGGGCAGGACATGCAAGCGACGTGGCAGAGCCGGCAATCCTTGATGGAAGAGTGGTATCGGGAGCTGGTGACCAGGCCGGACGACGCCGTGGCGGCAATGCTCTACGAACTCCGCCCGCACGCCGCCTTCCTGCGCGGGCTACAGGGCCGCATCCTCGATGTCGGCGGCGGCGCCGGGCTCGCGTCGATGTTCCTGCCGCCGGAGGCGGACCTCTTCATCATCGACCCGAGCCGGATCTGGATGGACGAGCCCTGGCCGGGCATCCGGCGCCGGCTGGGGCCCGAGCGCGCGGAGACGGGTTTCACCCTGGGTGTCGGTGAGGAACTCCCCTTCCGCGACGCGTCCTTCGATGCGGTGCTCTGCTTGTGGACCTTCAACCATGCGGCCGATCCCCCCCGCTGCATGGACGAGATCCACAGGGTGCTGAAGCCGGGCGGCAAGGTGCTCCTCGTTCTGGAGGACATGGAGCCGAGCTGGCCGGACATCCTGCGCCTGGCGCTTCAGGAGGTGAACGAGGCGCGCGGCAGACCTCCCCGGGCACCGTTGTACTGGCATCAGGAAAACCTCGAAACGGCGAAGACCGGCGCCATACACAAGCTTCTGGGCCGGAAATGGCCGCTGCAGGACGACCATCTGCCCATCTCGCGCCGGGATCTCGAAAGCTGAATCGACGGGAAGTTCCGGATCGTGCTGCGCGGCTGGATCGGCGGGTTCCTGAGCTACGAGTTGAGCAGATCCTGATACCGTGAGTCCGCCCCGCAAATACGGGGGCCGGGCCGCCGCACGGTCTTGCGCCGCACCGCCGCGGGATGCTGTGCAAAAACGGCCTCAAATGAAATCGACGCTACCAGAATATTGAATCCGTGCTACTCTTCGGAGCTGTCAGGGTGGTGGCACGACGGGGACGTGACGGGAGGAGAGCATGGCGACAGGCGAGGTATCCGGGGCGCTGCTCGACGGTCCCTATGACGGTGCGCCCGAGGAGGCGGATCTGTGGTTTGTGCCGCCGCCGGAGGCGGAGGACGGCGCGGCGCCCGGCGATGCGGGGGTGTGTGGCGACGCGGCGCTGTGGCAGGCGGCGCAGGCCGAGCATGCCGATGCGCTGGCGCGGGTGGCGTTGCAGTTCGGCGCGCTCGACGACCGGCTGCGCGGCGCGCCGGCGGGGCTGCGCCAGCGGCTCGCGCTGATGGAGGCGGCCGAGCTGAGCTGGCATGCCGGCGATCGGGTCGCGCCGGATCGGCTGGCGTTGTGGATGGGGCTGCGGTTGCCGGGGGTGCGCGACGACAATCTCGCGCTGATGCGCGCGGCCTGGGCGGCGCGGCGGCTCGGCGGGGGCCCGATGCCCGCGCCCGACACCCTCGCCGCCTTCCTGGCCCGGCGCGAGACCGGCGCGGCCGAGCCCCTCGGGGACCGGCTGGCGGATTGGGGCACCATGATGCAGGCGGGCGCGGCGCTGCATCCCTTCGTGCGCGCTGCGTTCGGCTGCGCGGCCTGGCGGCGCTGCGCGATCTCGGCGGGGGCGGCACAGGATGTCGAGGCGATGGTGGTCGCGGCGCGCAGCGCGGCGTCGGCGGGACAGGGCGGGGCACTGTTCCTGCCGCTGATGCTCGGCGGGGGGGCGGCGCTGCGCGCATCGGGGCCGCCGTCGGAGCGGCTCGGGCTGTGGCTTGACGCGGCGGAACGGGCGACGCTGGCGGCGCTGGCGCATCTCGACCGGCTGGCGGACTGGCAGGCGCGCGCCCATGCGGCGCTGGCGCATCTGAGCGGGCGCACGCCGCCGCTTCTGGTGGCGGTGCTCGCCGACTGGCCGCTGGTCTCCGCGCCGATGGCCGAGGCCCAGACCGGCGCCTCGCGCGCCAGCATTCAGCGCAACCTTGCCGTGATGGCCGATGCGGGGCTGGTGCGCGAGCTCACCGGGCAGGGGCGCTACCGGGTCTGGGCCGCGGCGCTGTGAGGCGCGCGGGGCTCACTGCAGCCTGGCGTGGTCGGGGATCGGCGGGGCCGCAAGCAGCCGCTCGGTAAAGCGCACCGCGCCCGCATAGCCCCAGTGATCGCCGTCGCGCCAGTAGAGCGTGGTGCAATCGGTGAAATCCTCCGGCAGGGTCAGGCCGGTGGCCGCAATCTGCGACAGGTAGGGCACGGGGCTGTCCTGCATGCGCCGGGTGATCTCGCCGTCGAGCATCGTGAAGACCTCGGCGAGCCCCGGGCGCAGCCTGTAGGGATGCGCGCAGCCCTTGTCGAGCAGGTAGCCGTTCCCGATATGGGGCTCGATCCTGGGCCCGATCCAGACGAGGCCGGGATGCCCGCCCGCCAGTGCGAGCGCATCGCGCACCATGGCGATATCCGCGCCGTTGGCCGCATAGGCCTCCGGGGCGAGCGCCAGATCCTCGTGGGTGGCCGCGAAGATCTCCCGGCCGGCTTCGCCGTTTCCCTTGCCGAGCAGGTGAAACCCGGCCTGGGTGTAGAGGATGCGCGTAAAGGTCTGCGGGCTGTCGGCCACGAAGCGCAGGAACACCTCGTGCCGGCAGCCGATCGCCGGCGCATTCAACTCGCAGCCACCCTGCGAGAGGCCGAAGACGAAGGTGTCGTCGGAGACCTGGTAGACGCCGTTATAGAGATCGCGCGCATGGCTGTCGCCGAACACGGCCTGTCCGGGGCCGTGGCGGGCGTGACAGTCGCGCAGCCGCGCGGCGATCTCGGGGGTGAAGACGGCGACATGAAAGCGGCAATCGCCGTCTTCGAGCGGGATGCGCCCGCGCCAGGCCTCCGTGAACAGGTCGTGCATATGGGCAAGGTCGGGATTGGCGCTGCGCCAGATCGTCTCGCGCCCGTCGGTGACATGGCCGAACAGCCCGATCGCGAGCACCGCTGCCGTGGCGATCCCCGAGGCGGCAAAGACCGAGCGTTGCGTGGGCAGGGCCGGGCGCGGGCGGCGGCGAAACGGCAGCTCCACATAGCGCCAGCTCAGCCAGGCGAGCCCCAGCGCACAGGCCGCGAGCAGCGCCATGAGCTCGGGCGCGGGATGCATCTGGCTGTGCAGCCGGGCGAAGGCGAAGAGCGGCTGATGCCACAGATAGGCGCTGTAGCTGATCAGCCCGATCCCCACCACGAGCCGGCCCGACAACAGCCGCGCCGTCAGTGTGCCGGCCCCGCCATA